>JAJQGL010000040.1:39810-49518 GCA_021200535.1 Clostridiaceae bacterium
GCCGTTTCCGGATAATGCGGATCAAAAAGAACAGAATAAACGCAGCAAGATTCACCAAAACAACGCTTGCCCCTGCCGGCATGGCGGTCTGATAGGACAGAAGCATC
This sequence comes from Clostridiaceae bacterium, assembly GCA_021200535.1. Lineage (GTDB taxonomy): Bacteria > Bacillota > Clostridia > Lachnospirales > Lachnospiraceae > Butyribacter. The sequence continues at coordinate 39,918 of JAJQGL010000040.1, forward strand.
CCGATACAAAAGCACAGCACGGCCATGCCCCCGGAACACAAAACTACGCTCCGGAAACTATGAAAATTCTGCATAGATGTCAGCGCCGGAAAAATCAGCAGGCTCGAAATCAGCATCGCCCCCATCATCTGCATCCCCAATACTATCGTTACTGCGGTCAGAATCGCTATCATGCTATTATAAAAATTAACCTTAACCCCGGTTGCCTTTGCAAAATCTTCATCAAAGGTCACTGCAAAAATGTGATGATAGGAAAACAGAAACAGCAGCAAAACAACAACAGACAGAATAATGCTAAACAAAACGTCCTCCTGCGTCATGGCAAGAATGCTGCCAAACATATAGCTGCTGACATCCATTGTCATGCCTGTTGTTAAGGATGTTACACTGACACCAACTGCCAGAGCCGATGCCGACAGTGCTGCAATCGCCGCATCAGATTTCATAATCCCCCGCTCTGTCATCCGCAGCAGCAAAAACGCAGCGACTACCACCACCGGAATAGACACCATCAGCGGTGCGGCATTACATGCCAGTGCAATGCAAAGCGCAGCATAGGAAACATGGGATAATCCATCCCCAATCATTGAATAGCGCTTTAATACAAGACTAACTCCAAGAAGCGCCGCGCACAACGCTACCAGCACCCCTACAATAAACGCCCTGACAATAAATGGATACGAAAACATTTCTATAATAATTCCCATTTGCTTCCTCTTTCTTTTTCATTTCATGCTGCATCTGCTCTTTTCCGGCAAAAGCCCCGCTCCTGCGGCGCAAAACGGATGCTTTCTGTTTTGCCGTTTATTTTCCCTGTGAAAATAAATCCGAAAACTCCGAATCGAGATAAGCTTCCACCGTTCCAAAAAAATAGTCTCCATTGTTCAGATGAAGAATATAATCCGCCTGACTGACTGCGCTTCGAATATCATGTGTCACCATCATAATGGCCATCCCATCCCTGTGCAGCATCCTCAAATTTTCATACATTGTTTCCGCTGCCATTGGGTCTAAACCAGTCACCGGCTCGTCCAGAACCAGGATTTCACTTGCTGCGCACAGCGCCCTTGCCAAAAGAACTCTCTGCTGCTGTCCCCCTGACAAATTTGCATAGCATTGGTTTTTTAACGATTCGATTCCCAGCCTTTTTAACTGCTGTACAGCATTCTTTTTTTCCTCTTTCCGAAAGAAAGGAGATCTCCCCGGCTGGTTTAAAAATCCGGACAGAACAACCTCCATCACGCTTGCCGGAAACTGTCTTTGTACCTGTGTCTGCTGGGGCAGATATCCTACCGCCCCCCTGCGGATCGACTCTTCCAGCTGCACGGTGCCGCTAATCGGATGAATCAGCCCCAGTATTGTTTTGAGCAATGTACTTTTTCCAGAACCATTTTCTCCAACCACACAGACATACTCCCCTGCAGATACCTGAAAGTCAAAGTGCTCCAGAATCGGCTGGCTGTCATACCCAAGAGCCGCATCCTTACAATAAATCAGGTATTTCTCTTTATCCCTGTCACTCATATGCCTTGCCTTTCCGGATTCCGACAGATGCCATGTCCACTGTGCCATGGCTTTTTCGCGCATCCTTCATACCGTTTTTAATATGTTTCATTTTACACATTGTTGCAATCGTTCGCAAGTCCTTTCAATGACTTACATATCCCGCCGCGAGCCTAAAAATACTTCAACCCATTTTTTCCAGCCAAGATGCCCTGCAGCACAGGAATAGCCCCGCGCCGCAGTTTTAACTGCCTCGTCCGGATGATTTAGCAGCTCCTGTACCATGCCCGGCACGCTTTCCATGTCTCCCAGAGAATAAAAATACAATTCTTCATCTGCCACAAAATGCTGCTCCAGATAAGTGCTTTCATCCGTGACGCAAACGCATCCATTCATTAGTGCAAGCGGAATCCGGTCATGCATGCCTGCCTTAAACCAGGGCAGCTGGTTCAGCGCTATTTTGCTGTCTGCATAAATCTCCGGTAAGCGTTCATAGGAAACCTCTCCCCGGATACGAAGATACTTTTCGGCATAGGGAATGCTTTTGCGGCACTTCTCTGCAAAACGTTCCCAATTATGCCCATATACCGTGACAGGACATTTTTGTTTTAAAAACTGCGCCAGCAATTCTTCCCTGAGACATGCACGGAGAAAAAAATCAACAAGATAATTCTGTTGTAAAAATAACGGCAGATCTTCACTGTTTGTACAGCGTGACAGCGCTTCCTCCTGTGTCAGGTCCGATTCATCGAAAAGAAGCTGTACCGCCTGTCTGAAAACAGCCGTTTTTTCCGGCGGCTGCTGCATTGCCCGGCACAATACCAAATCAGAATCCGTATATGTTCCTGTAAACAACACTTCCTGACTTCTCTCCGGATAGGGAATCATACGCTGTGCCTGTTTTGCCGCCAAAGGCAGGCAGATAACCTGACAGATATGCGGATAATATTTCCGAATGTATTCCGCATGCTTCTCATCCAGGCAGATCACGTGAAAATTTTTCAGAGGGCATTTTAATATATCATGATGATACAACGGATGATCTAATATATAATGCCAAACCTCCCCATTTATCTGATCCATGCAAAATGCCCCGCTCTCATCCTGCAATCCCGGCAATACGGAATTTATATCAAAGAGAACCGAATAGCATCTCCCATAAAGCGTTTTCAATACAGAAACGGCCTGGTCACGCGGACAGGATACATGCTCCGTCTGCCAGCCAAGCCTCTCAAGCTCTGTACTGATGCACTGTTCAAAATATATGGTAGAATCATAGCAGCAGGAACCACTGCGAAGAAACAGAATTTTATTTTCCATAAATATACTCTCTTGCCATTTCGCGGCTAAGCCTCATTCAGCTTCGCCAGTTTTGCACTTTGATCTGCTGCAATAATATTTTGCAGCACCTCATTCAGATCCCCTTCTAAAATCTCATTCAGCCGGTGGCTGGTAAACTTAATGCGATGGTCTGTCACACGGCCCTGCGGAAAATTATATGTGCGGATCTTCTCAGAACGGTCTCCGGTTCCCACCTGACTTTTTCTCTCTGCCGCCTGCTCACTGTTCGCCTTCTCCTGCTCCATATCATATATACGGGAACGGAGCACCTTCATTGCCTTATCCTTATTCTTTAACTGGGATTTCTCATCCTGGCAGGTTACCACAATTCCGGTTGGAATATGTGTAATGCGGACTGCTGAATCAGTCGTATTGACGCACTGTCCGCCATTGCCGGATGCACGGTAAACATCAATCTTACAGTCATTCGGGTCGACAAAAACCTCTACCTCTTCCACTTCCGGCATAATCGCTACCGTAGCGGTAGAAGTGTGGATTCTTCCGCCAGACTCCGTTGACGGAATACGCTGTACACGGTGCACACCGCTCTCATATTTTAATTTGGAATAGGCGCCGGACCCAATAACCATAAAAACAATCTCTTTAAAACCGCCGATACCATTTTCATTCGCGCTCATTACTTCAATTTTCCAGCGGTTGCTCTCTGCATACTTTGAATACATCCGAAACAAATCTGCGGCAAACAGCGCCGCCTCATCTCCGCCGGCACCGCCCCTGATTTCCACAATTACATTTTTATCATCATTTGGATCCTTCGGCAGCATCAAAAGCTTTAATTGCTGTTCGCATTCCTCCACAGCCTGCTTGCACTCGCTTAACTCCTCTTTTGCCAATTCCCGCATTTCCTCGTCATGCTCTTCCTCCAGAAGCGCAAGGCTGTCCTCAACGCCTTCCTTTGCCTTCCTGTATTCCTGATATTTCTCTACAATCGGCATCAGCTCATTCTGTTCTTTCATCAGCTGACGATATTTTTCCTGATTATTAATGGTATCCGGATCGGTCAATTCAATGTTCAATTCCTCCAGACGCCTTACCAAATCTTCTAATCTGTCAAACATGTTATCCCTCCATAATACAGCTTTTCCTGTCTAACATTTGCTCAAACCCGCTTCACGCCGGAAACAACTCTGTCATTTCCCGCATAATCCTTCCGGCAGACGATCTCTATATATCCCGCCCGGTGCATCAATTCCATGACAGCATCCGCCTGATCGCAGCCGATTTCGTAAAACAACCGGCCGCCCGGCGCCAGATGGTTCTGTGCCTGGACAGTAATGATACGGTAAAAATCCAGACCGTCCGCTCCCCCATCCAATGCCTGTACCGGTTCATGGTCCCGTACCTCCGGTGCAAGCTCCCGAATCACTGACGGCGGAATATACGGCGGATTTGATACAATAACATCATATTTCTCTGTAATCTTTTCAAATAAATCACTTTGAAAAAAGCAGACGCTGGCGTCATTTTTCTTTTGGTTCTGCACTGCTACCTGCAGCGCCGTTTCTGAGATATCCGCCGCATGGCAGATTTCCGGCTTTCCCAATACCGAAAGTGAAATTGCGATACAGCCGGAACCGGTACACAAATCTAATACCCTTCTGCCTGCTGCAAAAGGAAGCGCAGCCTCCACCAGACATTCCGTATCCTGCCTCGGGATTAATACATCCCGATTCACCAAAAAGGGCAGTCCCATAAATTCCTGCTCACCGGTTATATACTGCAATGGGACATGCTTTGCCCGTTCTGCAAGCAGCTTCTCAAAATGCTCCCTGCATGACTGGACAACAGGCTTCTCCCTTTCCAGGAAAAAGCAGCTTCTGCTCATGCCGCTGACATACGAAAGCAACAGCCAGCTGTCATTTTCCGCATCTGTAATTCCTGCATGGCGCAGCTCCTGCACCCCCTGACGGAGCAGTTCTCCGTAAGTTACCATTCCATCCATGGAATCCCTCTTACTTTTCTTCTTCATTAAAATAATGGTTTAAACTGTCCAGTGTTACCTCTTCTTTCTCTTCTGCCAGGGCTGCCTTTTTCTCTTTCTCTTTCTTCAGCTTCTCCTTTGACTTCTTTTTTTCCGCTTCATCAGCAATTTTTTCCAGTTCCAGCTCTTTGCGCTCCTGCTCCATCATGCGCTTTGCCCGTTCGTTGGCCCGCTTTGCATTTTCCTCTTCCCGGTTTTTCATCTCTTCCGCCAGCTCAGACCTCGATTTGCGCCGCGACTGTCCCTGATGGCTGCGCTCTAATTTTGCCTTGCTTTTCTTCGCAGCAATACAGCGCCTCTGGTATTCCCGCCAGTCAAAAATTTCCTCGACAGATGCAATCGCCACTTCAATCATCTTGTTGTCCGGCTCTCTTGTTGTCAGCATCTGCAGAAGCATTCCCGGTTTGCTTAAGATTTCTACAACTTTGCTCTCACTGTTTCCCGCAAAAAGAATAAATTCATAGGATATACCTGCAATCAATGGTATAAGAATAATGCGCGCCAGAATACGCAGCCACATATTTTCAAAATGAATAAACATAAAGAAAATAATGCTGAGGAAAAGAACGACAAACATAAAACTGGTTCCGCAGCGCCGATGGTGCTTCGACTGCCTGCGTACATTCCCTACCGTAAGTTCCAATCCATTTTCAATGCAATTAATCGTCTTATGCTCCGCTCCGTGATAACGTAACGTCCGATGTATATCCTCCATGAAAGATATTGCAACCACATAAGCGATAAACAAAATCACCCGAAAAGCGCCTTCAACCGCAGCCAGGGCAGTAACTGATTCCACTTTGCTGCTAAGCATCTGCGATAACACATACGGAAGCACCACAAAAGCAAGCAGCGCCACCACTACAGATATACAAACCGTGACCCCCATTACAATGCGCTCTTTCAAATCGCTTTTTGAGTCGGAGGTTTCTTCCATCTTTTTTTCTTCTTCTTCCTCATAAAAACTGGCAGAATAGGTCAAGGTACGCATTCCCAGAAGAAGGGATTCTACAAAAGCCACAATCCCTCTTACAATAGGCAAACGAAAGAAAAGCGAACGTTCTGCCAGACTTTTACATTTCCCACGTGTAACCGCAATCTCTCCGTCCGGTTTTCTGACTGCAACAGCATATTCTGATTTATTTTTCATCATTACGCCTTCCAGCACCGCCTGACCACCGATTCCTGACGATTTCATACTCTACCTCTTTCTACGTTCCGCAACAGCACACCACAATCATTTTTGCAGCACAGCTGTACCAATACGTTTCTTTTTCTCTGACTACGAATTAAATTCCCATGAAACGATTAATGGTCACAACGCCCCAAATACGGGCACTGTGACCATACATAAGGCCAGTACACTGACCGGTTATTTCACTAATTAGCCTGGATACCGTATTTACGGTTGAATTTATCAATCGCACCACGAGCCTTGATTGCTTTCTGCTGACCTGTATAGAAAGAGTGGCACTTTGAACAGATTTCTACATGGATTTCTTCCTTTGTAGAACCAGTCACAAACTCATTTCCACAGTTGCAGACCACCTTTGCCTGATAATAATTCGGGTGGATTCCTTCTCTCATGTCTATTACCTCCATTCCGCTACCCAAAACAGCCGGATAGCAAATACAATTCACTTAAACACAACTACCTCAGTATAGCATAGTAAAATAAGGATTGCAACAACTTTTTCGTGTTTTTTTAACTTTAATTACGTCAGATTTAAGTGTCAGCGACGAATCAACATCACAGAAGATGAATGAGGAAACTCAGAAAAGAGTATATCCCGAAAACGCATACCAGCCTATTGACGAAAATTACCTCACTGCTGAAATTGCCGAGCCAAATTTAAGACCGCAGGTAGAATCAATGACAGAACTTTCAGATACATGTCGCTGCTTTTGCGGCATGTATTTCGACTGATGACCAAGTTTCATAACTCCATCGTTGCCCTGCGCAGAAAGGCGGAATTTTTAAACAATTTTGACCTTTTTTACCAGCTGTACAAACTCTTGATTATTCTTTGTTTTCCGGAACATATCAATAATTTTCTGCACAGCCTCATCTGACCTGGAGCTGCTAAATGCCTTACGCATCAAAAAAGTTGCTTCGATCTCATCCTGCGACAGCAAAAGATCTTCTCTCCTCGTGCTGGACTTCGGCAAGTCAATCGCCGGAAACACTCTTTTTTCTGACAGCGACCGATCCAGCACAAGCTCCATATTTCCGGTTCCCTTAAATTCCTCAAAAACAACGTCATCCATCTTACTTCCGGTATCTACCAATGCAGTGGCAAGAATAGTCAGGCTTCCGCCCTCCCGCATATTTCTCGCTGCGCCAAAGAAGCGCTTTGGCATATGAAGCGCCGCCGGGTCCAAACCGCCGGACAGCGTTCGTCCGCTTGGCTGCACCGTCAGGTTATAAGCTCTTGCCAGCCTGGTAATGCTGTCAAGCAAAATCATAACATCCTCACCGTGCTCCACCAGACGTTTAGCCCGTTCAATCACCATTTCGGAAACTCTTTTATGATTTTCCGGCAGCTCATCAAAGGTTGAATAAATTACCTCCACATTCTTTCCCTGAATCGACTCCTTAATATCAGTAACTTCCTCCGGCCTCTCATCAATCAACAGCACAATAATATGCATATTCGGATGATTGATCTTTACCGCACGCGCCACCTGTTTTAATAACGTTGTCTTTCCTGTTTTCGGCTGCGAAACAATCATTCCTCTCTGCCCCTTGCCAATCGGCGAGATCAGGTCCATCATGCGCATAGAAATTCCCGTCCCCGGCGTCTCCAAAGAGATTCTTTTGTTTGGAAAAATCGGCGTAAGATTTTCAAACTTTGTTCTGGAAACCACCTTATCCAGACTATATCCGTTTACTGTCGTCAAATACAGCATTGCGGCAAATTTTTCATTCTGACTTCTCACACGGATATTTCCTTTTAAAATGTCACCCGTCCGAAGCTTATATTTGCGGATCAGCATCGGAGAAACATAACAGTCCTCTTCCCCCGGCAGATAATTGTCACAGCGGATAAAGCCATACCCTTCCGGCAAAACCTCCAGAATCCCTGTGCGGATCTCGCCGCTGTCAAGCTCACCAATATCGGTTGGCTGGGAATTTAGAGCATGGCCCTCTGTTCTTCTGGTATCCATGCGCTGATTTTCCCCCGCGTGGTCTTCCGCTTTTCTGTTATCTGTGCGCTGATAATTTTTCGATTCATTCCGGGCATAAGTTTTTCCCTCATACCTGCCTGTATTTCGGTTGTCATTTCTTCCAGTGTTTTCTTTCTTTGGCATATTTTGTCTTTCTGCATAACGGGAAAGTGCTTTCTGATTATAGGTGTTTCTTTTGTTTGCATCGTCCTGACGCTGATTTCTCTGCTCCGGCGTATGACGCTCCCGTTCCGTCTGTTTTCTCTCCACCATCCTGCGGTCATTTTTCGAATACTCCGGACGCTGCCGTTCCTGCGCTGCCGTTTTCTTCACCGGCATTTCCTGTCTCTTTTGCACAGGATTCTGTGTCTGCGCGCTTTTTTGCTGTGCCTTAACTAAAAAATCATACAGCTCCTGTTTCCGCAGTGCAGTAATCCCTTTGATTCCCATTTCCTTTGCCACCTGACGCAGCTCCGTCAGCGATAATCCTTCTAATTCTTCCATAACTAATACCAGCCCCAAACTTTCCAGGGGCAAACGCATACAACTAACAACAGCTATATATTCTGCGCTATCCTTTCTTTTCTGTATTTGCTAACTTTTTTAATATTGGTTCATTCCCATTGTTTCTGTCACTTTCAGTGAAACCAACACTTGTGACGGCATATTTTGATTTGAAAAACGTGGCGAGCGCACCACAGAAGAAACTGTCTTTCAGAATGCATAACCCATAAAAGCATATTTTACAGATTAAAAATCTTTTATTGCACCATCTGTTACTCAGTATAACCTAAATTTCTTTTTCTGTAAAGTTTTTCTCGCAAACAAATTTATACCGTAAATTTGCACAGCACCATACAATTCGAAATAATCATTCCGCTTCATGTTGATTCACATCAGATTTATCGCGCGCTTGAAGTTCTTGCAAAGGAAAATGATTATATTCAGGCTGAACTATATAAAAATTCAACAACCGTGCAGAAAGAAAGCAAGACCTGTATATTTATTGAGAAAAGATATGAACATGTTAATTATCTCAGGAGAAGGATACATTCCAACCTACACAAGAACTAAGCTAACCGATGCATTACATGATACATTCGGATTTAGGACTGATTATCAGATTATATCTCAGAAAAACATGAGAAAAATTTTAAATCAAACAAAGAAAACTCAAAAATAACCACATGCTTTCAAATGAAAAATTTCCCACAAGCACCGTATTTACAGTGGCCGTGGGATTTTTATCTCTTTTCAGCTGTTCCTTTACACGACGACGTAGTTCCAAAGAAAGCTGAACAATCTCCTCAATTTCTTCCTTTGTCACCTCACCATCTGGATACACAAATTTGATAAATCCATAATCATCCGTAAAGAATTCTGGACGGTACTTCGAAATCTCCCAATTCTAATTCGTCTACTTCGTCAGAATAGTCTCCTTTGTCATCGAACCAGAAGATGATTCGTGTTTCATCCTTCGCAAATTCTGTAATTAATTGTTCTTGTATATTTTGTAAATCCATCTCGTCACCTTCTAGTACAGCGTTTTCAAAATTCTTGTGCAAATAATCTATCTATGATAGAATG
>JAJQGL010000072.1 GCA_021200535.1 Clostridiaceae bacterium
ACGTCTCGCCGGCTCGGACATGAGTACAACAGACAGCCCTGTCGTGGGAATAATTTGCTCTTGCAGACGGATACGAGATTTACCGGAAGGATTCACTCAATTCATCTTACGAGCTGGTAAAAACCACAAAAAAGGCCAAATGGAAGAACACCGCCCTTTCATCTGACCGGGAATACTATTATAAAGTGCGTGCATACGCAAAGGTTGACAATGTAATGTACTACAGCAGCTATACCAAATTGACGGCAGCAACGTATCCGGGAGGAAAAAAAGCCGTCACACAGGCTGCAGCGAAGCTGTACAAAAAATCAACCGCCAAGGGTACCGTGCTGGCGACGATTCCGAAAAACGCCAGGCTGACCTATCTGGGCAAAACCTTCTGCACAGACACAAAACAAACCTTCCACGTGAAATATACCAAATCCGGAAAAACCTATACCGGCTACCTGCGATCTGCCGCAAAGCTTACCTTTTAAGCGGCAGATACTGTGCTTTTCCGTTATGCCTCCTTCTCCAGTCCGGAATCACGCTACAGACCAATGCGTAATACAGGCCAAAGAGAAGGATGGCGGAAATGACATCCAAAACGGAGTGCTGTTTTAAAAACATGGTAGAAAGACAAATGAGCACACACAGCGTCAGGGAAGCATATTTCCAGCCAGGTTTTTCACGGAACCTGTGGCTTGTAGAAAACCCCATATGAATAACGATTGCATTGTAGACATGGATGCTTGGCAGTACATTCGTATCCGTGTCTGCTGCATATACAAAAGACATGATATCTGTAAACACATTTGAACGGGCAAATCCATCCGGGCGCATGTTCTGCGCATTTGGGAATATATAATAGATCAAAAGGCAGGTACTCATGCCCAGAATCAGCATTCCGGCGCAACGGTAGTAATCCTCCAGATGATCTGTTTGAAAAAACAGGAAAAGAAGCACGGCAACCACATAAACAAACCAGAGCAGATATGGGATAATGAACACCTCACAAAACGGAATCCAGTCGTCTATAAAACAGTGGATCGTTGTAAAAGGTACATCGTCCCTTTTTTCCAGCCATGCAAAGCAGTACAGATAAATCGGAAGATACAGAATCAATACGATATGTTTGTACTTTTTCATTAAATTAATTATTTTCATTGCAAAAATCACACCTTCTGTTAAAAATTTTAATGCTTTGGTGAATGTTTCCAGTCAATTTCTTTCCGGATATACCGGAATGTCGCATCCTCGCCCTGTTCAGCAAGCATGTGGAGCAGCTTTTCAAGCAGCTGTCTGGCATCCTCATGCAAAACATAATGCGCCTTTCCTTTTTCATAATATTCCAAAGGGAACGCATCCGTATATGTATCCGGATTGTAATTCTTGCTGGCAGCAACACGGTCGCAGAACATTTCTACAACGTAGCGCGTCGGCATCGGCATTCCCTGCAGCCCCTCACTGGAATTGTTTGAAAAGTCAATCCAGTATTCATAGTGATGGCGGTTTCTTCCTTTATGGTGCAGCCACGCTGCAGAATATCCTTTCTCTATCTTTTCTTTCTTGTTGGGACTTTTTTTCCCTCCCTGATAGTAGCGGACACCATTCCAAAATTCAACCGGAGAATATTTAGACCAGTCATGCATGATTCCCTGTTTGTACAGGCCTGCCCGAAAACAATTTCTGCGAACCAGTTTCTTATGGTGCAGAATGGTTCCCAGATGTCCCCAAAAATTTCTCCACAGATTCATATCCAAACTCCGTTTCATTGATTTATTCCGGCCACGTGCAGCCTCCGCACAGAATATAAAGAATAATCTCCGGCAGATTGCACGCAGCTTCCATGCATAAACTGTAAATAAATATAACACAAAAAATTTAAAATTCATACCCTGAAAACATTTCCATTCCACAATTTATGATAAAATTAAGACGCAGCATGCCGCTTTTTTGTTAAATTTATATCTTGCAATCGGTCAGTAAGTTTTCTATAATAATCTAGTGATATTTTATATAGAAGAGTCAGGTGATTTTTCACTTTAGAGAATCGAGTGATTTTTTATATAGAAGAGTCGGGTGATTTTTTAAGACGGCAATATTCTGGGGAGGTTTCAGGGAATGTATACATTTGAAAGCCGGGTTCGGTACAGTGAGATTGCAGAAGACGGCAAAATCAGCCTTGGCGCAATAATTGATTATATGCAGGACTGCACTAATTTTCAATCAGAAGATCTTGGCGTCGGATTAGCTTATCACAAGCAGCGCCATTTAATGTGGGTGCTGAACTCATGGCAGATCGTAATTGACCAGTACCCGGAAATGGGCGACCGCATCACGGTTGGCACACAGGCCTATGGGTTTAACAAATTGCTGGGATTCCGTAACTTTTTGATTACTGACGCATCCGGCGCACGTGTTGCAATCGCCAATTCAAACTGGGTGCTCGTCGATACCCGGAGCGGCTCACCTGTGATTGTCACCCCGGAAATCGCAGGCATATACGGAACAGCAGAGCCTTTGGAAATGGATTACGCTCCCAGAAAAATCAAGCTGCCAAAGGAAAGCGAAAAACGCGACAGCATCCTGGTCCGCGAATATCATTTAGATACCAATCACCACGTAAACAACCGCCAATATGTTCAAATGGCGATGGAATTTCTTGACCGGACAGACCGGGTAAAAGAGCTTCGTGTAGAATACAAAAAGCAGGCAATACTGGGAGATGAGATTGTTCCCATGGTATACCGGACAGGTGAAAACGAAAAAATAATAGCCCTGAATGGAACAGACGGAAAAGCATACGCGATTGTACAGTTCTTTCTGCAATAAATACATTCGGGATGCCTTCTGCAGTAAATACATTTGGGATGCTTTCTGCAGTAAATACATTTGGGAATGGAGATCATATGAAAAAATCAGAAAAAAAAGCAGCGCAGAAGGCGCGGGAAATGTTTGCGGAAAAAAGCGAAAAAAGACAGCCGTCCCCTATATCTGCTGAAAAACAAGGCAGTGAAAAAAAACAGCCATCCCCTATACCTGTTGAAAAACGAAGCGTGGAAAGCTACAAGCCGGGAAAGTCGGATTACCGCATTCTGGTGATCTGTGTAATGTATTTATTCGTTGCGTTCATCATGATCTGGGGAATCACCCGCATGGTAAAAAATATAAATACAGCCGGAAAGCAGTTAAACGCAGCTGCCGCCGGCAGTGAAACCGTTGAAAATAATTCTCAGAATGAAGGAAAAGAAATTGATGTTGATGCCCTGATTGCAGCACTGTTAGATCAGGTTGCCTTTGACGGCGAGCTGGAGCTGCTGGAGGAAACTGTCGCCGCCGGCATGGTCGACACTGCCGAAGGAACCAGTATGCAGATATACATGGGAAGCGGAACACATTCCGATGAAATCATTGTGATGACAGCCACGGATGAAACGGCTGCAGAAGAGAATCAGCAATATGCCCAGACACATTTGACTGAAATGAAAAATTCTTTTCAGGATTATCTTCCGGAAGAAGCAAAAAAGATCGAAGACGCCGTATGTGTCCGCTGCGGAGATTATGTAATCGTCTGCGTGACGTCAGATGCTGACACGGCAAAGGAAATTATTGATGATGTGGTGAAATAAAAGGGAGACTGGAAAAAAGCATGAAACGCAAGATCATATACCTACTTACAGGCGCTGTTGTATTAATTGGCATTCTCGTCGTTGTATTTTATCAGGAGAGAAAACAGAACCGTATCGCCAACCTGGGCAGCGATGTAATCTATTTCAGCGAAGCCTCCGCACCGTCCTCCGATACAGATGGGGAAAGCAACGCAACGTCAAATCCGGATTCCAATGCTTCTGCACTTCCGGGTTCCACAGACGCTGCGTCAGCTGCGCCGGCACCTTCGGATTCCAAAGATACAGCGTCAGCTGCGCCGGTACCTTCTGCATCGGCAAAGCCTGACAGCTCATCCTATCAAAAGATAACCAGCAGCGCAAAAATAGTAAATTACAATGATACCGGCGTCACCGTAATCGGTGATACCGCATACGAGCTGTTCAGCTACGTAGACAGTGCGGCGGAAAAATACGCCAAAGCAGTGAACCGCCTCACAAAAGCAGTGGACAAGGATGTATCCGTATATGATCTGATTGCGCCGACCAGCGCAGGCATCACCATACCGGACAATAAAATAAAAAAAGTAAACACATCCTCCCAAAAGGATTCACTGGAAAAAATAGAACAGAAATTATCCGGCAGGGAAATTTTTGTTTCTCTGTACGACAAAATGATGCGGCACCGCACAGAATATATATATTTCCGCACAGACCACCACTGGACGGCAAAGGGCGCATACTATGCATATCAGGCATTTTGTGAGGCAAAAGGCATTACCCCTCACAAGCTTTCCGAATACAAGAAAAAAATATCGAAAGGCTATCTGGGTACATTTTATACAGAAACCAATCAGGACAAGAACCTGAAAAAGGATAACTTCGCCTACTACCTTCCGCTCAGCAGCGGCCTGTCAATGGAATATACGACAAGTGACGGCACAAAAAGCACCGCACCTGTGGTCGCAGATGCATCGCAGTACGGCGAAAGCCTGAAATACTGCGCCTTTATTGCGGGGGATAACCCTTATTCTGTCATCAAAAACAAAAAATTAAAGGATAATTCCTCCTGCGTAGTCGTTAAGGAATCCTTTGGCAATGCATTTGTTCCCTATCTGGCAGACCACTACCAGACCATTTACGTCATTGATTACCGGTATTGGGAGGGCGACCTGACACAGTTCATTAAGAAAAAAAACATACCGGATGTTATTTTAATCAACAACATTTCCATGACACGAAATTCGTATCTGATTGGAAGGCTGTCACAAATCATTCCTTAGAAAACACACGCGGCACTTCTCACAGAACCGGCGGTATTTTCTAAAATAGCAAAAGTAAATCCTTAGAATGGAGACATTATGGTTTTTAGCAGTTTAGTTTTTTTATGTGCATTTTTGCCCTGTGTCCTTGGGCTTTATGTCATTTGTCCCGGACGTTTCCGAAATCTGCTTTTGCTGCTTGCAAGCTTGTTTTTTTACGCCTGGGGAGAACCCAGATACATCCTGATCATGCTGTTTTCCACGGTATTTGACTACTGTAACGGCAGGATGATTGAATATTATGACAAACAGGGCAGGCAAAAACAGAAAAAAAGGGTGCTGATTTTGTCCATTGCCGGGAATCTGGCCATCCTTTGCTTTTTTAAATATACGGATTTACTGATTCTGTCCTGGAACCAGCTGACCGCCTCCAACCTGAAGCTTCTCGGGCTGGCGCTTCCGATTGGAATCTCATTTTATACATTCCAGACCATGTCCTATACGATTGATGTCTACCGCGGGCTGGTAAAACCGCAGCACAATATTCTCTCGTTTGGAATGTATGTGTGCATGTTTCCGCAGCTCATTGCAGGCCCGATTGTCCAATACCAGACGATCGAAGATCAGATTGACAACCGTTTTGTAACAGACATCACCTGGACAGAGGGAATGCAGCGGTTTCTGATTGGGCTTGGAAAAAAAGTGCTGCTTGCCAACCAGATTGGCGAGTTGTGGAGCGAGATATCCGGGGGCGATCTGGGCAGCCTGAGTACAGCCGGTGCATGGCTCGGCGCTGCGGCATACACTTTCCAGATTTATTTTGATTTTTCCGGATACTCCGATATGGCGATCGGGCTTGGAAAACTGTTTGGTTTCCGCTTTCCGGAAAACTTTCTGTATCCATAT
The DNA here is from genome assembly GCA_021200535.1 of Clostridiaceae bacterium. Lineage (GTDB taxonomy): Bacteria > Bacillota > Clostridia > Lachnospirales > Lachnospiraceae > Butyribacter. The sequence continues at coordinate 5,756 of JAJQGL010000072.1, forward strand.
GAATCCAAAAGTATTTCCGAGTTTTGGTGCCGCTGGCACATTTCGCTCGGCTCATGGTTCCGGCAATATGTATACTACCCGCTGGGCGGCAACCGCAAGGGAATCCAGATACAGATTATCAATCTCTTTATTGTCTGGTTCCTGACCGGTCTATGGCATGGGGCCAGCTGGAATTTCGTGCTCTGGGGAATGTATTATTTTGTACTTCTTGTACTGGAAAAAATATTCCTTCGAAAAGAAATGCAGCGCTGGCCGGGATTTGTGTGCCATATTTATACCAAATTTTTTGTGATCGTCGGATGGGTGATTTTTGCACTGGAAGATTTTGGACAGATGAAAAGCTACCTGAATGCCATGTTCGGCGTGGGTCATGAATTTGTCAATTCAGATGCCATTTATCTGTTTAAAACCTATGGTATTTTACTGATTATTCTGATTCTGGCATCAACACGGATTCCCAAAAAAGGAATTCGTAAATTAGAAGAATATATTGCAAAGGCGGAACCGGAATTTGCCGCAAAGAAGGGGCAAAAAGCAAAATTTATCGGCTATAGCCTGTATACTCTGCTCCTGCTGATACTAAGCATCGGTTTGCTGATCAACGGTTCTTATAATCCATTTTTGTATTTTAGGTTCTAGTACAGCGTTCAAAATTAACTGGCAGTTTGATTTGCCTGTTTTCGCTGTGCCAGGCGTTGGAAATAGTGTGAATTATGCGCAGAAATGAGGTTTTTTATGAAGCTATATTATCGAATTTACCGGTTTGGAATTTTTGGACTGTTATTCATCCTGGGGCTTTCCTGCGTCCTGATGCCTCAGACTGCTTATTCCGAAAACGAAAACAGATATCTGGATTCCTTTCCAAAGCTTACGGCGGAATCCATCCTGTCCGGCGAGTTTCAGGAAAGCTTTGAATCGGCATTCAGCGATCAGTTTTCCGCCCGGAATACCTGGATGACCGGCTCTTCTATCTTGAAAAAGCTGGAGGGATTCCGGGAAATTTCCGACGTATATCTTGGAAGTGACGATTATTATATTACAAAGGTTACACAGGCGGATATTGACCAAAAACAGTTTATGCAAAATCTGCGCTACGCCGAATACCTCGGCGCTGCCGACGACGCAGAGTGCAGCCTTCTGCTGGTGCCTTCTGCTGGTGTATTGCTGGAAAACAATCTGCCGAAATACGCCCCGTATTACAATGCCGGTCAAATGTATTCGACAGCAGACACCATCTTAAAAAAGACAAAAAATATAGACGTCCGCACAGAAATGCAGGAATATGCCAAACAGACACAGGTATATTTCCGCACAGACCATCACTGGACGCTGTCCGGCGCTTATGCCGCTTACAGCACATACTGCGACGTCATGGAGCTTGGCAAACACACTTACGGATATTTCTCCGCCAAAAAAATATCTGAGACATTTTTAGGAACAATGCACTCAAAGGTACTTTTGCCGGGCATGGACGGCGATACAGTCTACGCCGCAACCAATGTTCCGCAGGCAAAAGTAGTTTATGACGGTGAAGAAAAAAGTACCATCTATGACGTTGAAAAATTAACACAGAAAAATAAATACGAATACTTCTTCGGCGGCAACTATGCAAAGGTTACCATCACCATGAATAAAAAGGCGAAAAACAAGCTGTTAGTAATCAAGGATTCCTTTGCAAATAGTTTTGTCCCATTCCTGATGGAGGATTATGACGAGATTACCATGATCGACCTGCGCTATTACAATGATTCCGTACAGGAGCTTCTGAAAGAAAATTACAGCCAGATTCTGATTCTGTATGAAATGAGTAACTTTGCCGGAGAGCAAAATATTTACAAGCTCACCCTGTAATCCTTTACTCTTCCGGAGCGCAAAGTATTTACAAGCTCACCCTGTAATCCTTTACTCTGCCGAAGCGCAAAGTATTTACAAGCTCACCCTGTAATCCCTCAAACTGGCGCGCATACATCTGCCAGCCATTCCCTTTCCTGCCTTGACAGAAATCCTCCAATCTTCTCAAAAACCTGTTCATGGTACTGATTGAGCAGCTGGCGTTCCCGTTCGCTAAGCTGTGCCGCGTCGATCGCATCCCGCTCAAACGGCACAAAGGTCAACGGCTCAAAGCCCATAAACTGGCCATATTCATTTTTTTCACGCTTCACGCAGAGAATCAGGTTTTCCAGACGGATGCCATAGCTGCCCTCCAGATAAATTCCCGGTTCATCGGATGTGATCATTCCGGCCTCCAGCACTGCATTTTTCCCTTCGCCCCTGAGAATCCGGTAGCGGAACGCATTAGGCGCCTCATGTACGCCAAGCAGATACCCTACGCCATGCCCGGTTCCATGGTTATAATCACACCCCATATCCCAAAGCGGCTGTCTCGCCGCATAATCCAGCGCCACCCCGGAACAGCCATAGCGAAATTTTGCCGCGCACAGATTCAGGTTGCCCCGCAAAACCGCCGTATAATATTTTTTTTGTTCCTTTGTCGGCTTTCCGCCCAGCAAAATGGTGCGGGTAATATCTGTCGTCCCCTCCAGGTATTGTCCGCCCGTATCCAACAGCAGGAAATTTTCCGGAAGCAGTCTGGCGTTTGTCTCTTCCGTCGCGGAATAATGCACAATCGCTCCATGCTCCGCATAGCCGGCAATCGGCTCAAAACTCGGCTCCAGATAATGCTCCTGTTCCCTGCGAAACTCTTCCAGCTTTTCCGCCGCCAGAATCTCTGTCAGCGGAATCTTATCAATATTTTGCTTTATCCAGTAAATAAAACGGGTTACTGCAACGCCATCCCGGATATGCGCCTTTTTCTCATTTTCAATCTCTGTCGGATTTTTAACCGCTTTCCACAGCGTGATGGGGCAGGTACAGTACAGTACCTGCTTCCCAGCCATGTATTCCGACAAAAGAAGCGCATTTGCTGCCGCTTTATCTACAAGGAGCGGCTGCGAATGCGGATAATCGCGCACAAAATCATAAATCGCGCCATACGGCTTTAGGCAGATTCCATCAGCGGCAAGCTGTTTTTCATCCTCTGGCGAAAAAATGCGTTCCCCCGCAAAAAGAAAACACGCATCCAGCGTTACAACCAAATACGACAGCACAACCGGAGTGCATGCAATATCATTTCCCCGGATATTTAACAGCCATGCAATGTCATCCAGACAGGTCAGCACCATGCCATGCGCATGCTTCTCCTGAATATAGTCCCGCAGTCTAGCAAGCTTGCCGGCACGGCTCTCGCCTGCATATTCATCCGGCAAAATCCACGCCTTCCGGTGCTGCAGCAAGGGACGATCCGGCCAGATATCCCCGACCAGGTCCCTGCTGATATCCATTTTGACCTCTTTTTCCCGTAAAAGCTGTGCCAGCCCCTCAAGCCATTCCTGGGATACCATCCTCCCATCCAGGCCAAGCGTCTGCCCGGGCAAAAGCTTTTCCTCTATATACTCATAAAGCTTCGGAACGCCCTCCTGCCCCTCCTTATACAGAGTAATACCGCTTCCCTGCAGCTGTGCTTCCGCCTGCAGAAAATACCTGCCGTCCGTCCATAATCCGGCTTCCTCCATAGACACGACAACGCTTCCCGCAGAACCATCGAAACCGGAAATATATTCTCTTGTCTTAAAATAATCATTCACATATTCCGAGCCGTGAAAATCATTTGTCGGAATAAAATACAAATCCACATTCTCCTGCTGCATCCTCTGGCGCAGCAGCTGCAGACGCTCTGGAATCCCCATAGCAATACCCCCTTTTATTTTGGCTTCAAGTCACAATCAACTCATAGTATTTCCCTTTTTTGCCCAAAAGCTCTTCATGCGTGCCAGCCTCAGCAATCCCTCCATTGTCAATATACATAATGCAATCCGCATTCTGGATTGTTGACAGACGATGGGCAATGATAAACGAAGTTCTTCCTTTTAAAAGCTCATTTAACCCCCTCTGCAGCGCAAGCTCCGTCTCCGTGTCAATGCTTGACGTTGCCTCATCCAGAATCAGAATGGCCGGATCTGCAAGCAATGCACGCGCAAATGAAATCAACTGTCTCTGCCCCGCGGACAGGCGGCTTCCCCGTTCATTTACCTCTGTCTGGTAGCCGTCCTCCATCTGCATGATAAAATCATGTGCGCAAACTGTTTTTGCAGCACGGATTACTTCTTCATCTGTCGCTGTTTTATTGCCATAGCGGATATTGTCCATAATCGTACCGCCGAAGATAAAGCTGTCCTGCATCATCACGCCCATCTGCCGCCGCAGGGAATGCAGCGTCACCGCCGCAATATCAATACCGTCAATAAAAATCCTGCCTGAATCTACATTGTAAAAACGGCTGATCAGATTGACAATGGTACTTTTACCGGCACCGGTCGGCCCCACAAAAGCAATCGTCTGTCCCCGCTTCACGTCAAAGGACAAATTCTGCAGCACCGGAATGCCGTCTTCATAAGAAAACGTCACGTCCCGAAAGCTGACGTCTCCCCTGATTTCCGGCATTTCAATGGCATCCTGCGCATCTGTAACCTCGACCGGTTCGTCAATGGTCTCAAAGATACGTTCCAGATAAGACACTGCCGTGAGGACATTGTTGTAAAATCCGGCAATCGTATTGATCGGCGTCCAGAAACGGCTGATATAGGAAGTAAACGCAACCAAAACACCGACTTTAATGCCGCCTGCCGCAATCGCCGATACCCCAAGGACGTAGACGAATGCTGTCGTAACTGTAGAAATCAGGTCAACCATCGGCGTCATGGCAAAGCTATAATAGGTTGCACGGAGCCACGCCTTCCGGTAATTCATACTCAGATTATTAAAAATGGATATATTTTTTTCTTCCCGGACAAATGCCTGTGTCACGCGGATTCCATTTATACTCTCTGATATGTATGCGTTTAGGTTCGACTGCTTATTGCTCTGCTGCTGCCACGTATACCGCTGTTTCTTTTTAATAAAAACGATAAACAGAATCAATACCGGCAGTCCGCACAGGCAGACCAGCGTCAGCTGCACATCCATGCTAAACATAAAGCCAATAATAAAAAGAAGGCTAAACATATCTGTCACAGTGTTTAAAATACCATTTGACAAAATATCACTGAGATTGTTTACATAATTTACCACGCGGACCTGGATTTTCCCATGCGGCCTGGTGTCGTAGTAAGAAAAAGGCAGCTCCTGCAGCCGGGCAAACAAATCCTCCCTGATCTGATAGATGATATCCTGACCGATTTTTACCGTCAGCGAAATCTTCAAACGGATGCAGACCACAATATAAATACAGAAAAGAACCGTCAGCACCGCTAAAAAGACAATGCCGGCAATGTTTTTTTCCGGAATATACTCATCCATTTCAATCTGGAACAGCTTCGGAATACAGGTTGCAAGCAAAGAAGAGGACAGCATAAAAAACAGTGCCAGAAGCATTTTCTTTTTATGCGGCTTTACATAATTTGCCAGACGCTTTAGCTGCCCAAAATCAAAGCGCTCCTCCAGTTCTTCATCTACGTCATAACGATTTCTGGCCATAATACTCCCCCTTCCGCTCTATTCCAGCTCAATGTCCGGGAATTGGTGATGGTATACCGTAGCATAATACCCACCCATTGCCACCAGCTCCTGATGCGTTCCCCGCTCAATGATCTTTCCCTGGTCAAACACCAGTATCTGATCTGCTTTCATAATCGAAGAAATACGGTATGCAATAATAAATGTTGTACATGTGTGGTTAATATTCTCCAGCTGCTTTTGAATATAGCTCTCCGTCTCCATGTCGACAGCAGAGGTCGTATCATCCAAGACAAGAATCGCCGGCTCCTTTAACAGCGCCCTCGCCAGGGAAATCCGCTGCTTCTGCCCGCCCGACAGGCCAACTCCGCGCTCTCCCACTATCGTATCATATCCATCCGGAAGATTTTTAATAAACAGATTTGCATCCGCCATTTTTGCCGCTGCCTTTACCTTCTCAAAGCTGCAGTCCGGCTTGCCATAGGCAATGTTTCCCTCGATCGTATCCGAAAACAAAAAAACATCCTGCATGGCAATCCCGATATTATCGCGCAAATCGTACAAATCCATATCCCGCACGTTAATGCCGTCCACAAGAACCTCGCCCTCTGTCGTGTCAAAGAAACGGCACAAAAGGTTCATGACCGTCGTCTTGCCAGAACCGGTCGTTCCAATAATCCCAACCGTCTGACCTTTTTTCACCTCAAATGAAATATCCTGCAAAATCTCCTCATCATCCGCCCGGTAAGAGACATGGCGAAATGCCACATCTCCCTGCAGATGCTTGCGCGCAACCGGATTGAGCGGCTTTTTGACATCCGGCTCCGCTATGTATGTACCGTATATTTTTTCAACAGATGTTGTAAAACGCTGCACGTCGTTGACCCACCAGCCTGCCATGCGCAGCGGTGTGGTCAGCATCCACAGATATCCGTTGACCGCAACAAGATCTCCCATGGTCATCTGGCCGTAAACAACCATCACACCGCCTACTAACATCAAAAGAATGTTCAAAAGATACGAGAAAAACTCAAACACCGGAACATATTTTTTCCAGATGGCAGCCGCGCCGAATTCCGCATTGCGGTACCGGTCATTTTCCACTGCAAACTTTTCCATCTCGTATTCTTCTTTCGCAAACGCTTTCACGACGCGGTTTCCGCTGATATTTTCCTGCACAAAGGAATTTAAGCTGGAAAAAGCGTCACGGCATTCCTGAAATGCCGGTTTTACCTTTTTGGCCTGCGACCAGGTTGTCAAGGCGGCAAGCGGAAGCACCAGAAGCATTCCCAGCGCCAGCGGCACATTGTACCAGAAAATCAGAACCAGCGCCAGCACAAAATACAAAACATTTTCATAAATCGTATAAATAACATAGGCGACAAAGTGGCGAATGGCATCCATGTCTCCGGTCTGCCTGCCCATCAGCTCTCCGGTGCGGTTTTTGTTGTAAAATGCAAAATCCTCCTGCAAAAGCTTCCGGTACACTGTGTCGCGCATTTTGTAAAGCACCGCCTGCGAGCTGGTCTCATACAGCACCTGGGAAGCCACGCGGCAAACCCCTTTGATCACAACCAAACCCACAAGCAATGCGATCATTGGCAAAAGCAAATCATAATTTCCGTCCTTAATCACATTATCTACAATGATTTTCGATATATAAGGGCCAGCCAGCCCGGCGGCTACTAAAACCGTACTCAAAAGCAGTCCCAGGCAAATCCGCCATCTGTATGGCTTTAAAAACGAATAGAACCATTTCATTGGAGTCATTTTTCTTCCCTCCCTGATCAGAATATGTTTCTGTAAGCTTGTTAAAGTATAGATGACTGCAGCAGATCGCTTAATGCGGCAAAATCCTGCAGCGACAGCCTTTCTCCCCGTATTGCGGCAGGAAGCCCCAGCTGTTCCAGCGCATGCGCTGCCTGCTCCTTGGTCACCGGCAGCCCGGCATCATTGGCAAGTCCATTCTGCAGCGTTTTTCTGCGCTGATTAAAGGAAGCCCGTATGACCCGAAACAGAAATTTCTCATCCTGCACCTGTACCGGCCTTTCCTGGTGGCAGGACAGGCGGATTACCGCAGAGCCAACCGTCGGACGCGGCATAAAGCAGTTGGGCGGCACATTCGCTATAATCTCCGCCTCCGCATAATACTGCACCGCCAGCGACAGCGCGCCGTATTCTTTTCCTCCCGGCACAGCCTGCATCCGTTCCGCTACTTCCCGCTGCACCATCACTGTCACACTTTGAAGCGGCACATGGCTTTCAAACAGCTCCATAATAATCGGTGTGGTTATATAGTAAGGAAGATTTGCCACCACCTTGATGGGCCTGCCTCCGTTATATTTTTGTGCGGCTTCTCTGATATCCATCTTTAAGATATCCTGATTGACAATCGTTATATTATCATACTCTGACAGCGTATCGTGAAGAACCGGAATCAGATTTTCGTCAATCTCGACCGCCATGACTTCCCTGGCATGCTCACATAAATACTGTGTCATAGTGCCGATTCCCGGCCCAATTTCCAAAACAAAATCGTCTTTTGTAACCCCCGCTGCGCGGATGATTTTTTCCAGAACATGGGGATCAATCAAAAAATTCTGCCCATATTTTTTTTGAAAGCGGATATTATATTTCTGCAAAACAGCAATCGTATTCTGCGGTATTCCCAGTGACGCCATACGCTCTTCCTCCTAATCCTGAATCCGGTACATTGCCCTGGCATTTTCCCCGGTAACACGTATCACTTCCTCCGCCGTCATGTCCTTAAGCGCTGCAATCTGTTCTGCAACATAAGACAGATACGCAGACTGGTTGCGCTTCCCCCGGAACGGCTCCGGCGCAAGATACGGCGCATCCGTCTCCAGAACAAGGCGTTCAATCGGCGCTTTTTCTACGACTTCCTTAAGCTTTCGTCCGTTTTTAAACGTAACAACGCCGCCAACACCCAGATAAAATCCCATATCCAGATAACACTGAGCCATGTCCCAGCCATAGGAAAAGCAATGGATTACCCCTCCTGCTTTCTTTGCCTGCTCTTCCCTCATAATAGAAAGCGTATCCTGCGCAGCCTCCCTGCTGTGAATGACAACAGGAAGCCCCAGCTGCTTTGCAAGATCCAGCTGCCTGCGAAACCATTTCTGCTGAATCTCTTTATCCGGCTCGTCATAGTGATAATCCAGTCCGATTTCCCCAATCGCAACCACCTTATCCTTTTTCGCTATTCTGCAGAGGAAGTCCATATCTTCCTCTGTAAGCCCTGCTGTTTCAGACGGGTGGACGCCTGCTGCCGCATAGACAAACGGGTATTGCCCGCTCAGTGCTACAGCGCGCTCTGTCGAGGCGATGTCCGCCCCGATATCCACAATTTGCCCAACCCCCTGCTCCTTCATTCCCTGCAGAAGGGCATCCCTGTCCTGGTCAAAAGCCGCATCATCATAGTGGGCATGCGTATCAAATATCATACTCGACTCCTTTCCGGCAGACATCCGCACACAGCCCGCCAGTCCTTCTATAAAAAGAATATCAGCGTATCAATCAAAAATACCGGTACCAGACAACTGATCGACCAGATCAGATATTTAAAGAAAGAAGGCATCTTAATCCCATTTTCCTCCGCTATGGACCGCACCATAAAATTCGGTGCATTTCCAATATATGTAATCGCTCCCATAAACACCGCTCCGGCAGACACTGCCATCAGCATAATCTGAGGGATATAGCCCATAATTGTCTTGACTCCCTCTGTAAATCCAAGAGAGGACGCCGTTGTAAAAAATACCATATAGGTTGGCGTATTATCCAAAAAGCTGGACAGCGCTCCGGTAATCCAGAAAAACTGCCACGGCTCTGTAATTCCCAGCGCATCTCCTTTGGCCTCCAGAATCAGAAGCGCAGGCGTCATGGTAATGAAGATTCCAATAAACAGCGTTGCGACCTCTGCGATTGGCCCCCATGTAAAATTGTTGCTGGTGCGGACTTCCTTTTTCGTTGTCCGGAAAGACAAAAATGCGGCAAGCAAAATCAGCACACATTCAAAAATAGCAGCCACGGACAGAGAGACATCTCCGTATATTGTCAGCTCTTTGCCAAAAAACGGAACAAAATCCGGCAATGTGCTGCTTAAAATAATGGCTGCAATAATCATGGCCAAAAAGAAAATATTATGCGCACCGGTCAGCCTCAGCTTCGCTGCAGCGCCCAACCGAACCGGTTTGTCACCGTCAGCCAGGTCTTTTTTATAGGCTCTGGTATCCAGAATCAGGAAAAGCCCCAAAAGCAAAACCACATTCAATATCATAAGCGGCAATAAACTCAGGCTCCAGAAGAAATCCACGCCTCGCATAAAGCCCATCAGCAAAGGAGGATCTCCCACCGGCGTCAGGCAGCCGCCAATATTGGATACCAGAAAGATAAAAAATACCATGATATGTACTTTTCTGTGACGCCATCTGTTGGCGCGGATCAGCGGACGAACCATCACCATGCTGGCGCCGGTTGTCCCAATCCAGCTGGCAAGCAATGCCCCGATCAGAAGCAGCAGTGCATTCAGCTTGGGCGTTGCCGTCAAATCACCCTCAAAGCAGATATTTCCTGTTACACAAAACAAACCAAATAATAATATAATAAATGTGATGTAATCGCCAAAGATCGCTTCACAAGCCTCTTCCAGCGCCACACCTGTACCGGCATACACTGCAAATGGAATAAGAAAGGCAAGCGACCAAAACAAAACAACAAACGGCTTTCTCCTTTCCCACCATGCCTCTGCTACCAGCGGACAAATTGCAATACAAAGCAGCATCCCCGCAAACGGAATACAGAATAAAATCGGCAGCGTGGCGCCGATACTCTCTGCTCCCCCTTCCTCCGCCGCCAATGCGACAGAAGGATTCATCAGAAGCATGCATAAAAACATACCCATTGTCCAAATAATCTTTTTCACAGCTTTACGCCTCCCATCTTTTTGTAAAAAACCTGTTGTCCCATGTCGCTGGCATATAGATGTGTCACCGGCATGCCTACCCTATTGCCCAAAGTATCATAGCAAACTTCTTTTCAAAAAACAAGTAGAATATTTACTAAAATTTAACTATATTGTTACTATTCACAGCTCATCTGAATTTACTGACAGGCTCATCGTGCCTGCACGAGAGAGACTGGAAGTAAAGCCAGATAAAGCCTGTGAAGCAGGAACAATATAATTTAACTAACTTCCCATAATACAGGGCAAAGGAGGCAGTGCCGGCTGGCTGTGTACGGTCAGCTATTCCGACTATTTGTGCACAGCCGCCTATTTCCGCTTATTTATGCACAGCCGCCTATTTCCGGCTGTGTGCAGCCGTAATATTGACACGGAAAAACCGTTTGAGCAGCTGCCTGCCCTCAAACGGGAACAGCGGGGCAAGGTAGCCTTTTCCAATCAAAACCGGGTTAAAGATCAGTGCCAGCACCAACAGCACGCTTGCGGCAGCAAATCCCCATACGCCAAATGCCGCTGTCAGAATCAGGCTTATAATACGAAAGAATTTGATCGCATATCCAAATTCCATATTGCTCTGTGTGTAATTTGCAACCGCCACAAACGCCATATACAGCATGATCTCCGCATTGAACCAGCCGGAGCTGACCGTATAATCGCCAAAGACAATACCGGCAACAATGCTGAGCGGCGTTGTCAGCATGTTTGGCGTATTGATCGAAGCCATTTTCAGTCCGTCTATCGCAAATTCCAGAATTAGCATCTGTGCAATCGGCGGTATATTGATGGGATCTTTGATCAGAATAAATTCAAAATCCTTTGGCACCCATTGCGGATTTTGCAGCAAAAGCAGAAAGATCGGCGTGATATACACTGCCACAATGCTTGTCAGCATCCTTGTCAGACGCAGATACGTCCCTGTAATCGGAGGGAAATAATAGTCATTGGCATCCTCCAAAATACTGAAAAGTGATGTCGGTATAATCATGGCCGCAGAGGAATTGTCCACCATCACAATGACACTCCCCTCCAAAAGGCAGGCCGCCGTAGTATCCGGGCGCTCTGTATATTTAAATCTCGGAAACGGATTCCACCAGCTTCTCGGAAAAAGCAGTTCTGCCAGGCTTTCCTGATTCATGGTCAGCGAATCCACCGCAAGCTCATCAATCCGGTTCAGCACCTTTTTGACCTGTTCCTCCTTTACCCTGCCTTTCATATAAGCAATGGAAACATCTGTTTTCGATGCCCTGCCGACCTTATGAATCGTAAAAATCAGATCGGTATCGCGGATTCTGCGCCGGATCAGCGCCAGGTTTGGAATCAGCGATTCTATGAAGCCATCCCTGGAACCGCGCAGCACCTTATCCTTTTCCGGTTCATCTACGCTGCGGCTGGGATATTCACGAAAATCAAATGCTATGATCTCCTGATAGCCTTCAATCAGAAAGCAGGTCATGCCTGCCAGAAGCATATGAATAAACTGCTCCTTATCTTTGATTGTCAGAATATCTACAAACGGTGCAAAATTTTTCACAAAATCGTTGTATTGCTGCGGCATATCCTGCTCCTGAATCGAATACATAAATTCAAGAACCTTTTCAGATACCGTACCCTGCAGAAAACCATCAACGGCAAACAGGCTTGCCTTTCTGCCTCCGATTATCAAATTTCGATTCAATATATCAAAATTTTCCTCCATATGAAACAGGCTTCGGATTGCCTCCAGCCGCTTATCGTGGCTTCCTTCGAAAATATCCTGCCCGGTGATGCCGCCGGGTTCCCCCTGCATTTCTTCGCCGTAACATAACTGATTGTTATGATTGATTTCCTTTTTTTGCATTTTCCGCCTCCATAACCGCAATTAATTTTTAAGTCTCAAAACATTTCCAGAGATAACAGCAATTTCCATTTCTTCTATATAACAGTCTCTCTCAGTATGCACTCTTTTACAAAAAATATGCACAAAACATTGACAAGTACAAAATAATCATTCATTATGAAAAGCGGCCGGTTTTGCCTGAATCTTTCCGTTCAGGGCGGCTTATCCGTAAACTTATTTTTCAGATTCCGATATCCAGGAGGTTCCATGTCAGTCAGTGCTTATGATGAAATTTTATTTGAAAATGCCTGTAAGGAGATTGTCCATATTGACCGTGAGAAGCATGGAATTGGAACTCTGCAGGAAAAAACGGTTCACGCTGTGCTGAAACAGTTCTATGAGCCGGATATGTCCCATCAGGAAATCCGCATTGGAAACTATGTCGCTGATATCTTCCGTGCAGAAGAAATCATCGAAATCCAGACGCGCAGCTTTAATTCCATGCGAAAAAAACTGGATTACTTTTTAGAACGCTATCCTGTCACGATTGTATATCCGATTATCCACACCAAATGGCTTTACTGGATTGATGAACAAACCGGCGAAATCTCGAAAAAAAGAAAATCCCCCCGAACCGGGAGAATCTATGATGCCTTTTATGAATTATATAAAATCAAGCCTTATCTCACCCATCCAAATCTGCATCTTTGCCTGATACTGATTGACGCAGAGGAATACCGGCTCCTGAATGGCTGGAGCCGGGACAAAAAGCGCGGCTCTACCCGGTATGACCGGATTCCCACAAAGCTGGTAGATGAAATTTACATCGCCGGACCAAATGATTACCGCTGTATGATTCCGGAAAACCTGCCGCAGCCATTTAGCTCCGGCGATTTTGCAAAAGCAGCAAAAATCCCCCGCTCCCGCGCACAGACAGCGCTGAATATACTAACGTATATCCACGCCGTCTCCCGCGTCGGAAAACAGGGGAACTCCTACCTTTATACATGCAACTGAAGTTGCATGCAACTAAAGTTACACGCATCTGAAGCTGCATATTGCCAAGGTTATATACAATCCAGCTGCATACTTTTTATTCAGTTTCCTTTGCGTATGAGACGACCGTAACGGCATCGGAATATACGGTAATGGAAACGGTTTCTCCATCAAATACATAGCTCTTGGTAAAGCTAAATACCATGGTTTCCTCCAAATCCTCTGCCGTTGAATTCTGCCAGATCAGCGGTACAACAAAACCAACATATACCGTATTTCCATCATCATCTGTCTCCGCCAGAAGCGACCTGGAGCCTCCCTTTACACCGGACGGTGAGCTGGATAAAACGGTATCGCTTTCCTCGTCATAGCTTAAAAGCTTCACGGTACTTGTTTCGCTGATTGCGCTAAAGGTGATCAGCGTCTCATACTGATCATACAGCCGTACCTCTACCGGACAATACTCTGTTCCATTCTTCTCCGCCGCCGTTTCTGATGATGCCGTCGTATTTTCATTAACGTCAAAGCTATAATCACTCAGCTCCATTGTTGTCATCTTTCTCGTCGGAAGAACCTCCACCGTCGCATCCGCATTGCAAATCACATCATCTTTCTCCAAGTGTATATAATAGGTAGTAATTGCTTCTGTATACGGCATGACCGACGGATCAATCCGGATTGCATTAACCGTCTCGCAGTCCTCCGTCTCCGTCTCGGAAACTGTACCGGCATAATCAACATATGCAACAACGAACTCTGCAAATCCATCCGGCGCATCTTCGGCATCACCGGAAGCGCCATACGCCAGGGTCTGTGCCGTCAGCGTAAAACCGTCTGCATCCTCCCAGACCGGCATATCTTCATTATCACTATCACGCGCCTGCACGGTAATATACTGATAGGAATCTGTATCTCCCGCTACCAGCATATCGCTCTCATAAATATCATTTTCCAGACTCAGCAAATCCAGTGTCGGCTGCTGGCATGCCGCTGTCGCCGTCACAGACTCCGCAATCCCCTCTGCTGAAAATGTAAACAGATAGGATGCTGATTTGTCACTGCCCAGATACTCAACCGTGATATACCAGACATCATCCTCCGCCGACGCCTCTTCTAAAGCCAGCCAGTCCTTGTAATAACAGATTTTAAAATCCTGGTCAATCACATTGGTTTCGGTCGTGTCATCTGTTTTCACAGCCGTAATGGTCAAATCCTTCCTTTTCACAAAGGCTTCTTCCCCATATGCATTATAAGCGACAATATCCACATCAACCGCTGTGCCGGATTTCAGCTCAAAATCGTCAATGACCCCCAATTCATCCGGAGTCGGGTTACTTGTTGTCTCAACCGTAAAATATGCCGAAACGCCATCACATGATATGGTCACGCCATAAACTCCGGTCTTGTTCGTAACATAAGAAATACCGCTAAAATAGCCATCTGCGTCAGACAAGACGTTAAGCGTAATATTTTTCTCTGTTACAGCCTCCGGCGTTTCCTCGTCAAGGGTAAACTGAAGGGTGATGTCCTCCGCCGCCGGGCAAATACTGTCTGTTTTGCCCAAAACATCCTTAAATACAAAGCCTTCCAGCGTTACCGTTTCATAATTATAAGAAGTGCCTTCCTCTGTCGTATTTTCGATTCCTGATGTATCAATCTCTGCCAGCTCCGGATTCTTAATTTCAAATGTCTCCGTCAGCGAAACCTCATCATTGAGAACTGCGGACACTGCTGCTGTTCCCGCCGCTTTCACATAAGCGCTTTCCGAAAAAGCAGTTCCTGTCACTTCACAGCTATCCTGTCCGCCGGTAAAAGCTATAACGCTGCTGCCTGAACCGTCAGTGCTGTCTGCATTGCCTGTGCTGTCTGCCAGCGACCATGCAATCTTATCTGTACCCTGCAGCGCTATTTCATCCCCATACTGATCGACTGCCGTCAGTTTAAAATAAAAGTCCTGCAGCGAATCATTATTTACATAGAGCTTTTCTGCCGCTATCTCTTCCGCTGTAGTCTGGTCGGTCACCACGGCAATCTCTTCGATCTGATCTGCCTGCCGTTCAGAGCCCACAGAAATCACTTTGACAACCTGCTCCAGCCCCGTAAGGCTCATGGCCACCTCCAGCCGGTGTCCCTGCAGGGAAGATGCGTCCACTGCACCGTTACTCACTTCCAGAGACTGATAGTCGCTTAGCGGCTCTGTCAAAGTACCCATATCCTTCACCGTAATTCCAAGGGCGATTCCCTCCCCGTCAGCTAAAACCTGTTTCACTGCATCAACTGAGCTGTAAACGACACCATAGTTATCCGCAATCTCATATTTTACGGCTGCATTCGCCTCCGGCGGTATCGCGTTAGACGTAATCGAAAGCGATTGTATCTGTGTATCTTTCTCGCAGGAAACCGACGCATCCGATGCCAGCTCATTTCCGGCAATATCGGTAACTCCGGTTATGCTGCTGATTTCATATTTTCCGTCGGCAAAGACAAAATCCTCCGCCGCCGTAAGCAAAAGCGTTGTCTGATCTTCTCCCGCTGACAGCGTAAAGTACGTGCTGACATCCTCACCAGCTAATGTCACCACTGCGCCGGAAAGCTCTGCATCCACGCTGACCGCCTCGCTCATCGTCAGAACAATGCCGATTGCCCCATCCGCAACTGCCGCTGCTGCAATCGTAGGCGCATCCTGATCTTTTTCCATAGAGACGACGACCTTTTCTGTCTCTGCGCCATTTACCGTAAAGGAAGCATAATATTCCTGATAACCCGCTTTGGTTACGCGGATATCATACTCTCCATTGTCCAGCTCCTCTGTCGTCAGATTGTACTGATTCACGGCAAGAGAATAGGTGCAAATAACCGTACCTTCCTGCAAAATCTCTACCATTGCTCCTTTTACCGCAGTGCCTGACGTCTTTTCCCGTACCGTAACCTGAACCGCGGCAGATGTCGCTGGCACTTCGGTTGCAGCCGGAGAAGCTTCCGGATCATCTGTTGCGGTCGAAGTGCCGCCCGACGGGTCTTCCGAAGCTCCCGGCTCTGCGCTGGCATCCGGATTCACACTGGCATTTGGATTCACGCTGGCATTTGGATTCACAGTGGCCCCCGGCGCTGTTGTGCTTCCCGGTGCTGCCGTGCTGCCTGACTGGCTGTCAGAATCTGTGCCGGAAGAGCTGTCTGTTCCGCTGCTTCCCGAGCCGGATGTCACCGTTACCGGAATACTCTGTTTCTTTTTGCTGCCATCCTTTGCTGTCACCGTAATCGTTGTGCTGCCGGCTGCTTTTGCCGTTACCACTCCTTTTGAAGAAACGGCTGCCACTGATGTATCCGCACTTTTATAAGAAACGTTTTTGTTCACTGCACTGGCAGGCTTTACCTCAGTCGTGAGGGATGCGGTCTTTCCTTCTGCCAGCGTCACAGAGGACGGCTGAACCGACAGCGAGGAAACATAAACGTATTTCTTTACCGTAATCTTGCATTTATATTTTTTCCCATTGTATTTTGCTGTAATGACCGTACTGCCTTTTTTGCGCGCCGTCACCTTGCCTGTCTTTTTCCCAACCTTCGCCACTTTCGGCTTGCTGGAGGTAAACGTTGCTTTCACCTTTTTCTTCCCGGATGTAACTTTCAATGTTGTCTTTTTCCTGGCAGATGGCCCCTGAATATACAACGTTGCTTTTTTCTTGTTAATCTTTATTTTTTTTGCAGCCGCCGTGCCCTGCGAAACCGGCATTCCCGACACCGCCAGTACAAGTGCCATGCCGACTGCTGCAGCTCTCTTACCTGCTCTTGTCATAAATCTCCTCCTCATATTAAAAACCGACGCCCCTTGCCCTGCTGTACACATAAATCCTTTTTCTTTCCTGCCTATCCTCAGCAGATATGAATACTTCCAACCAACAAGGCTGCTTCCAGCTTGCATACCTGTTTTCAGCTTACATGCCTGTTTTCAGCTTACATGCCTGCTTCCAGCTTACATGCCTGCTTCCAGCTTGTATGCCTGTTTCCAGCAGGCACGCATGTTTTCAGCAGGCACACATGTTTTCAGCAGACATCCCCCGAGTACAGCGAAAATTAAATTTGGGTTCCCTTAAAAGTATTATCGCACAATTATGTGGCAAAAAAAAGGGGATTGATACTACAAATTGCTGTGAATAGTAACCTTGTATCATCACAAGAAAAATTTCCGGCACTGACCATGCCAGCGCCGGAAATTTTCAGGAATACTTATTTCATAACTGACATAGTCAGCTACTACCAATTTAAATTTACAGATTATTCACCTGTCGTTTCACCATCTGCTGATGCATCACCTTCATCGGTACTGCTATCTGGTGAAGTTTCTACAATAGCCTTTGCCTGACCCATCAATACATAATCTGTTGACCACAGCATAGCCTTTGAATCACCGGATCTGCGGATGAAGATATACTGTCCTTCTGTTGCCGTAAGAGTCTTCGAAGATGCTCCATTTTTGCCTGCTGCTGAAATCTTCGTTGCCTTTCCAATCGCAGATGCATCTGCTTTGTCGGCTAAAGCTACTTCATATGCATAAGCTGAGCTGTTTGAAATGACAACCTTATATTTTGCTTTTGATATATCAACCGCTGTACATGTAACATCCGGTGTTGCTCCATCATCTGTACTTGAATAAACACCAACGTTTAATACGGTATCTCCATCTTCTACAGCCTCCCCATCATCTGCTGCCTTAGCTGCCAGATCTGCCTTTGCAGCAAGGGAATACTCTGTGATATTTGATGTTACCTTTTTAGCTGATGCCGGTGTGCGGACATCCAGTTCAGCGTAAGTACCATCTGTCAGTCCCAGCACATCTGCTTTTAATACATAGGTCTTGCCGGAAAGTTCACCAACAGTTTTATCAGCTGCTATTGCAGCTTCAGCTGTTGTAAATTCACCCAGTTCAGCTGATGAATTGATTCTGTACTCAACAGTTGACGCAACCTTAATGGTATGAGCTGAATAGTCAATGGTTGCTTTCGGTCCGTTTGCTGCCTTTGAAATCTTTACCTTTACTTCATTGCTTGCAAAGCTGCCTGCCAACGGATATACAGTATAATCTCCCAATGCTTCTGATTCACCTAATGTTTCTGCTTCACTTGCTTTTACACGGAAACGAAGAGTTGTGCCAAGCTTTGCATAGCTTGAGAAATCATCCTCTGCACTATAATCTGTCCAGTTACCGCTTGCAGTAGAATATTCTACATTCGTTACAGCGACCGGATTTTTTGTATCTGTTGTATTATTAATCACAACATTTACTGCGCCGTTTTCATTCACAGTCACATTGCCATCCGCATCTGTAGTTGCCAGGCTTACTGTGCCTTTCAGCTTAGATATTGCTGCCGGAATCTTTATCAGAATCGGGTCAGTGTCGTTGTTTCCATAAACCTGCAGATAAATGTCCTTGGTCACTGCAAGGCTGGAGAGATCAACAGTAGTGCCGTATTTGTATACTATGCTACCGTCTACTATGTTTCCGCCATCCCGTTCACAATCATACTCGGTTGCTGTTTTCGACTTAACTGTAACGGTGCTGCTGCTTCCTGATGTCTTAACACTAACACTCGGCACTCCTACATAAAACTTTGTATTGCCGCTGCCGGAATAAGTCAGCGTCTGTGATTCAAAATCTACGCTAACATTACTCGGGTCAATACTGCTCGCATCTGCGGAAGCACCATTGACTCCCACGGATAATGCTGCAGTGAACGCAACTGCTGCTGCGCCAAGCGCTACTTTTTTAACTATATTCATATTCTTAGCCTCCTATCTTTAACAATCAAGCACTCCTTTGCTTAATATTACTCTGCCATCTTTTTGTTTAATAGTTCTGTGAACCAGTCAAACTGCGGCTGATTCACAGATACTCCTATGTTGTTCCATATGTTTTTTCTCATATGTTTATCGTGTACGGACGACCTTTTCAGGAAACACGGAATCCATTATCTTGCGCGCGTTGATAATTTACCATGTTTTCTGTCAGGCAGAGTCAGTGAATGTCTGTTCAAAAAACACTCACCGTCAGTGAAAAATCTGCTTTTTTCTGCAAAATTCCCCACTTAAGAAAATTTCCCTGTGACGACATTTTTTTAAATTTATAATGTTCACTGGAATAATTTACTAAGATTATAGTATGGAAAGTTAAGATTATCAATTTTTTCAGGAATTAATATCCAGAGTTTCCGGCGCACCGATTCGGTCAATTTGCGCGCCAAAAAAGGCAGTAAGGGAACAAATCCCCCACTGCCGCTTTTTCGTTTTTTCGTTTTTTTCTAAATGGCTTTTACAGCATATCCCTGATATTCAAAAACGGTCTCATAGGTTGAAACCATTTCTTCCGGAACATACAGCTTAACCAGATCTGCACATCCGTTCAGCATGGCAGCCTCCGGCTGCAGCTGCTTAGAATGTATGGTGAGCTGCGTAATTCCACTGCCGTAAAATGCTCCATCGCCAATCTCGGTGACATTTTCAGACAGTTCCATGCTTTTTAATGCTGTGCAGGACCAAAATGCCTCCGTGCCGATCTTTGTGACAGAATCCGGTATCGTTACGGTGCTAAGCTCATAACAGTTTGTAAACAGCTCTGCCCCGATCTGCGTCACACCATCTTCAAAGACACATTCTGTCAATGCTTCACATCCGTAAAAAACGCCGTTTCCCATGGTATTCGCATTTGCAGGAACTGTAATTTTTTCCAGCGCTGTACAGTTACAGAATGCCTCTTGGCCAAGCGACTGCAGGGAATCCGGCAGATTTATCTCCGAAAGCTCCGGACACTCCGCAAAGCAGCTTTCTCCGATTGATTCAAGCGTATCCGGTAAAACCACCTCTGTCAGCGCCGGGCACGAATAAAATGCGTTGGTGTCAAGCACGGTAACCCCCTCTGGAATCGTAATCTTTTGCAGTAAGACATTTGATTCGAAGGCCGATTCACCAATCTGTGTTACCTGATATTCTGTATCCTGATAGATAACCGTGTTGGGAATGGTAATATCCTCCAGCGCAACATCGTTGTAAGTGGCCACTGTCATAGATGGCTCATCCGCATCCTCAAGCACTTCATAGATTAAACCCTCACCCAGAATCGCCCTTAAATTTGTGTCATATGATGCCTCTACGGTTATCTGATTTTCTGCCTCTTCTGTATCTTTGCTGCATGCCGAAGCAGCTACAGCCATGCATGCAGCACAGCCGCACAGCAAAAACATTCTCCAATATTTTGTTCTTTTTCGCACATGTACCTCCTTTTTTTGCAAGCCATATGTCAAAATTCCCCGCATCTCTGCGCATTTTTGCGCATGTCAGCGGATGACTTAAATAGCAGCCTTAAAGATTCTATTTATTTTTATCGGCACAATTTCGAAAAACATTATTATGATTTTTGAACGAGGTGCTAGTATTTCAGTATCCCCCAGATACGAAAGCTGTATTTGCTTAAACCCCGAAAGTATGCTATGATAAATAAGAACTTTCTGTTTATGTGTATCAGGAGTGCCTTGAGAGTGAAAATAAATTTTTCACCCGGCAAGTTTGTGACTGCGCATTGCAAAGCTACGCTGTGCGCGGCTTGCACAAACATTGCTTTATGCGCAAAAAACAGCGCAAAAATGAGGGAAATTATGAACATAAAATCAAAATTATCTTTTTTATCTGCTGTGAAAAATACCGGGATTATTCTCTTCTGCAGTATATTAAATATCGCAGGTTTTTTTATTACCACAACTCTTCAGGCGCCCTTTTTTCTGGACAGTATCGGCACGGCTCTGTGCGCCTGCCTGTTAGGACCTGTCGCCGGCTCTGCTGCCGGAATCCTTTCATTTTTCCTGTCAAATATTATTATACCGCGCTTTTGGGCGTATTTTTTGTTTCAGGTTTTGATTGCAGCCTGCATTTATATTGGCTATCTGAAAACAGATTTCAACGAGCTGTTTCTGCTTCTTTTTACAGGCATTGCCGCCTCTATTGCCATTGTTTTTTTCAGTTTTCCGCTTGTCTACTTTTTACAGGACGGAGACATTGGAAATATCTGGGGAGACGCCTTAAAAGATATGATGGAGGAAAATGGAATCGGCCTGCCGTTTGGCTGCCTGCTAGGGGAACTATTTGTCGCTGTGCCCGATATGGTCATAACCGTACTTTTTGCATTTGCAGGCATACGCATTTCAAAAAAAATAAAATCAGGAGGTGCTGTCAGCGAATGAAAAAATTAATATCCGTTTTTTTGCTTTTGCTCGGCTTTGTTTTTCCAATACAGGCTGAGGCACAGAAAAATCAGAATTATCAGGCTGATTACAATACGTTTTTATATACGATTGACAACGGTTTAACCTCAAATGAAATCACTTCGATTGCGCAGACCTCTGATGAATATATCTGGGTAGGTGCATACTCCGGCCTGTTTCGCTTTGACGGCAACCAGTTTGTGCGAGAAACCTTTGACAACCGGATTAATTCCGTCACCTGCCTCCTTGCCGACGACAACAGCCGGCTCTGGATTGGAACGAACAACAACGGGATCGCCTGCTATAACCTGATCTCAAACGAGCTTACCTTTTACACGGCAGAGGACGGCATTACAGCAAATTCCATCCGCTGTATCACACTGGACTCCTCTGGAAACGTATATGTCGGCACGATCAAAAACATGTCAGTTATTGCTCCGGACGGCAGCATCAAAGCGCTGGCCTGGCATGACACCACCTATTCCATCACAGACCTTACATACTCCGAAAAGCTGGACATTGTGGCCGGTATCACAAACCGGGGCACGCTATTCTACATGAAAGACCAGTCCGTAATACAGGAGAAGTCCTGTGATTCCGATACGGGAGAAAGCTTTAGCTGTATTTCAACATCTGCAGACGATAATTTCCTTGCCGGAACCTCCGGTAATTCTGTTTATTCTGCAGCCTATGGCAGCGGCGGGATAAAATGTAAGCTGCTCACTGCGATACCGGATATTTCCAACATCAGTAAAATATATTATTCCAAATCAGATAACTGCTATTTTATTGGTTCGGAAACCGGTCTTGGAAGCCTCAGTGCAGATCAGGTTTATCAGGCCTTTTCGGTCGATAATTTTGACAGTTCCGTTTCCGGGGCGTTAAAAGATACGCAGGGAAATCTTTGGTTTGTATCGACAAAGCAGGGCGTCTGCAAGTTTTCAAAAACAGCGTTTCGCAAGCTGTTTCAAACTGCCGGCATCTCGCCAGAGGTTGTAAACAGCGTAAAAAAAATTGGCAGCTGTGTCTATATTGGCACAAATACAGGCCTGATTCTTTACGATGAAGCTGCTAAAACTGTTATAAAAAATAAATTAACCCATAAATTAAGCGGCATCCGCATCCGCCACATTATGCAGGATTCCAAAAAAAACATCTGGATTAGCACATACAGCCAGAATGGCTTATGCTGTTACAAGCCGGATGGAACAACAACATATTTTAACGAGAAAAACGGCGCTTCGGGCAATATGTTCCGCTTTACATTAGAGCTAAAAGACGGTACTATTTTTGCTGCCAGCAGTACCGGAATCACTTTTATAGAAAATGGGACTGTCACCAAAACACTCGGACAGAAAGACGGGCTTTCTACCGAACAGATTCTATGTGCTGTAGAAAAGGACGATGGCACCATTCTTGCCGGAAGCGACGGCGGCGGAATTTATGTGATCAAAAAACAGACTTGTGCTGATGTCATCAATGAAGCGCAGGGAATCAGCTCCCTTGTAATACTTCGCATTATTCCTGCTGCATCTGGTTATCTCTATATCTCATCAAGCGAAATTTATTATGATAACGGAACGGAAATCCGCACACTAAAAAACTTTCCGTACAGCAACAATTATGATATTTATATTTCACAGGATCAGTTTGCATGGGTTTTTAACAGTGCGGGGATTGTCGTTGTTTCTCTTGATGAACTGATAGAGGACAACAGCTACAGCTATGTTTTTATCAACAAAAACAAAGGCTTTGACACGACGCTTACCTCAAATTCATGGCATTGTATTACTGAAAATGAAATTGCCTATCTCTGCTGCAGCACCGGCGTCCGAAAATTTGATCTCGCCAGTTTTTTAGAACCTCTGGATAATGTACCCATACTAGTCAATCAGCTCCTGGCTGACAACGAAGCAATTCAGCCGGAAAAGGATGGTTCTTTTCTGATTCCGTCTACGGCAAAACGTTTTTCTATCTATCCGGCAGTGCTGGATTATACTCTGTCAGAACCTCTGGTTTATACATATCTTGAGGGGTTTGATGAACAGGGCGCATACACAAGCAAAAGTGATCTGACTGAAATTACCTTCACAAATCTTTCCTATGGCAGCTACCGTTTCCACATCCAGATCTTAAATGAAACCACAGGGGAAGTTTTACAGGAAAGCATTTATACAATCGAAAAAGAACCGCAGTTTTTTGAACACCGCTTTTTCTATATTTATCTGCTGCTTGTCTGCCTTTTTGTAATAACATTTTTCAGCTGGGCGATTGCCCGGACGGTAAATATGTCAAGGCTTGGCCGCCAGATTGCCGAAACACAGCGCGCACGCCGGGAGGCAGAGGAGGCTAACCTTGCAAAAACCCAGTTCCTTGCAAATATGTCACATGAAATCCGCACGCCGATCAACGCGATTATGGGCATGAATGAATTAATTCTCCGCCAGGACACATCACCAGAAATTACGCAGTATGCCAATGACATTCAGCTGGCGGGAACAACCCTTTTGTCGATTGTAAACGATATCCTTGACCTGTCCAAAATTGAGTCCGGGAAAATGAATATTGTGTGCGATACCTACGATCCCCTTACCCTGTTTACCGAAGCAAGCTCCATGCTGGAGGTCAGGGCACAGGAAAAGGGGCTTTCCATTAAGCTGGTGATTGATAAGCTGATACCGCGCAAATTATATGGGGACCCTGTCCGTATACGTCAGATCATATCAAATCTGTTAAGCAATGCTGTCAAATATACCGAAAAAGGAGAAATTGTATTTTGCGTATCCTTAAAAACGATTGAAGAAGAAACAGCCGTCTTAGACTTTTCCGTCAGGGATACCGGCATTGGCATACGTCCGGACGATATCCAGAAAATTTTTGAAAGCTTTGAACGGTCAGATGAAAAACGCAATGCCAATATTCAGGGAACCGGTCTCGGGCTGAATATTACAAAACAGCTTCTGAACCTGATGGGCAGCGATATCCATGTCGAGAGCGAGTATGGGAAGGGCTCTGTATTTTACTTTGTCCTAAGACAGAAAATCATTGATTTTGCTCCGATGGGCAATATAAATAACAGCCGCAAAAAATTTAACTCTGCGGCAAAGCACTACGAGCCAACTTTTTGCGCACCGGACGCAAAGCTTCTTGTCGTTGATGACAACGAGATGAACTTAACCGTCTTTCAGGGACTGTTAAAGGATACAAAGGTACAGATTGACACGGCTTTAAATGGGCTGGACGGATTAAGCCTGATGCGGCAAAATCATTATGACCTGATTTTCCTTGATCATATGATGCCCGGATTAAACGGTGTGGAAATTCTCGAAAAAATCAAGGAAGAAGAAACTTTATGCCATGATGTACCTGTCATTGCATTGACCGCAAATACCATTGCCGGAGCAAAGAATTTTTACCAGGACGCCGGATTTACCGACTATCTGGCAAAACCGGTTTCCGGCAGCGTGCTTGAAAAAACCATACGCAAATATCTTCCGACAGATATGCTGCTTCCTGTCACTGTGAACACCGCAGCAAAAGAAAATAAATCCGGTTCTGACTATGAAGCCCTGTTTCAGGCGGAAACGCCGGAAGCAAACCCTGAGATTGACCAAAAGCTAGGGCTGCATTACAGCGCCGACATGGAAGAACTTTACCGGCAGCTCCTGAAAATGTTTTTGGAAAATGGAGATCCAACCATCGAGCAGCTGGCGGCAGCTTACCGCGCCGGCGACTGGGAGGACTATGAAATCCGGATACATTCATTAAAAAGCACCGCAAAAACAATCGGCGCAATCCCCTTATCCAGTGATGCCAAAGCGCTGGAGCATGCCGCCAGCGAAAAAGATCTCGACTATCTGCACGGACACCATGAAGCGTGCATGGCCCATTACCGCGACGTTTTAGAGCGTGTAAGGAAAATGTTTGATTAATTTCCTTTTATGGCCAGCTCGGCAGGCGGTTTCGACAAGATACTGCGTACAGGCAGCAGACACGTTATGAGATTCAGCAGATACAATACCAATATAATGACAAAGGAACACCACCATGGAAATGCCAAATCTATCCCCAGTGACGGAATCGAGCTAAAAAAGTGAATGACTCCGCTGGTAAGCAGCACGCCCGGAAGGGCGGTATAAGTTGTGATGAGAAGCATTTCCAGAAGATATGCCTGCATAATGCTTCCCCTGACAATGCCTAACAGACGGTATACCGTCAGCTCCTCCGTCCGGGATGCGACATTTGATTTTACCATAAAAAACACAACCACAAAGGAAACCACAACCGCCGCTGCGGCAAGAAGGTTACGGCTCACCGTATTCTCTTGTTTTTCTTCCTGATACGCTTTGATCTGGTCACTGTATGGACTTGTCACAGAAACCGTCATGGTATCTTTATATTTCTCTGCATAGCCTGTCAGCTGTTCCATTACATTTTCCACATCATCTGTATACAGATAAAACTTTTTGGACGATAAAATGCTCTTCTCCAGGACCTTTTTGCAGCCTGCCTCTGTCAAAATATAATCGATGCTTATCGCACTATTCTCCGGAATGCAAAAGCCGCCCTGAACCGAAAAATAGCTGGTGTCCGTAACAGAGTAAGATACCGCAAGCTTGTTTTGTCTTCTCATCTTTTCATATTCGTCACTCGAAAGATACACACCATCGTCCCCTAAGGCAGTTTCCCCTTCGTATTCCAGCGAATCCCCATAGACTGCCTCAGCCTGTTCCTGTGTCATCATCCTGCAGCCGACGGCATTCAGCATGGTCGCAGCATTTTGTTCCAGATAAATATCCGGCTCATTGGTATCCGAAATTCCGACAATCGTAAAAGTATCCTGCGTCACAGAAAAGATCAGCTTTTCGTCAACAAAATCCTCTACAGAGTCATAAAGACTTTTATATGGGCTGTTTGTTTCCAAAAAGCGGTCGATCAGCCACCGGTCAACAACAATCTCGGTAAGATTTTCCGGCATCCTGCCGTAAATCAAATCCTCCTCACTGACATGCTCGATGGATACATAGGAAAAATCAGTAAAGCCAATGCCTTTTCCCTCCAGCTGCGGAAATCCGGAATAATAAAAGTTCAGGGAACCTGTGGAGGATTTAAATACGCTCAAATCAGAAATTCCATCCTTACAATCCTGATAAAACGAGGAAAATGCATCGTCGTATTCGCTATCGAAAACGTGCGCCGCTGTTTCCGCTTCAATAGCTATATAATGCGAATCCGTTGTTACAACATCCTTTTTATCATAAAAAATTGCCCCTGCATAATTTGCCAGTGAAATAGTCAGCAGCACAGACATAACCAGCAGTGTTGTAATAATAAATGACTGCTTTTTTCCCATCAGGCGGATATTTTCTATTGCCAGTTTCCAGATTTCACGCCGGGCAAGCGAAGCATTTTTTTGTTTTTCAATACGCGGTAAGGAAAAATCGAACTCTTCAATCTGCTCCATGCCAATATCCGGCTTTTTCGCGTCAATCATCTCGCAGTTAATGTCTGCGCTTTCCATCAGGATATCGCAGTCTGTCAGATTTTGAATATAAAGCTTTCCGTTTTTCCACGCCATGTTAAAACGCAATGCAGGTGTTTTTTCTCCCGGTTCCCGATAGAGTGACACCAAAAAATCCTCACCCTGTTCAATTTTCGTCTGCTCCATATCCTGCAGATAGATATTTTCATCATCCATGCGCTGGTATACGCTTGGATTTGTATTTTGATAATCTTTTATAATTCTGCCGTCCTGAATTTCCAGTATACGGTCTGCAAATAACTTCGCAATCCTTTTTTCATGCGTCACGACAATGACGAGACATTCCCTGGAAATATTTTTTAATATATTCATGGTGCGCAGGGTATTTTCTTCATCCAGATTGCCGGTCGGCTCGTCCGCAAGAATAATCTTCGGCGACTTCACCAACGCCCTTGCAATCGACACTCGCTGCTGCTGCCCATTAGACAGCTGAGATACCAGCTTCTTTTTATATCTGGCAATCTGCAGCTTTTCTAAAACATACGCAACCCTCTCCTCTTTTTCCTCCTCCGAAAGATCAAAGGTATTTAACGCCAGCTTCACATTATAGGAAACAGTATAATCCTGCAAAAGATAATAATTCTGAAATACATATCCAAATTTGTCATTGCGGATTTTTTCAATCCGCTTTGGGTCATATTTCTTTAGCTTCGTATCTCCCACGGCAATCTCGCCGGATGTAAATACATCCAGCCCGCCTATCGTATTCAGCAGCGTTGTTTTTCCTGATCCGCTTTCTCCCCAGATGCAAACCATACCGGCAGATTCAAACTCCAGATTAATCCCATTTAAAACATGAAGCTCATTCTGCCTGCCCCTGTTGAAATATTTTTCTAAATTCCGGATGCTGATCACACTATCATCCTCCCCTCCAGCAATCGGTTAAAGCCTGCCACGGCAAGACAGCCAAGCGCTGCATTATACAAGATAAATACCAGATATGCTGATATGTCATAATAGACAAAGAAATCCGTAACCACTGGAATGCCGGCGCAGTACAGTATAAACATAACCGCAGCCGAAAACAGCACCGCCTCCGCAATATAGCGCAGCATTTCATATAAACTGATCCGGTAAATAACCGGAAGCTGCAGCCCCATGAGCTTTAATACCCGGTAATCCCCAATACGGATTTTCATCATTGCCCGCAAAACCAGAATCCCGACAACAAAAAGCGCAAGGAGAATTCCCACAGAAATCCCAATGACTGTAAGGCGCTCCGTAACCAGCTCATCCTCATATTCGACTGAGCTGATCCGGTATGTGCTGACCGCAACAAAGCCCTTTTTTCCCAAGGCTTTAAGCACACGGTCTGTCTTTGCATAATTTGTAATATAAACCGATGCCTGCGTCTGTTGTCTGCAATAATATTTATTAAAAAATGTCTCGCTGACTTCCATAAACACGCCGCTCAGATTGTTGTATTCCTCACCGCTGACAGTACAGATTTCATACTGGCTCTCATCCTGGCTTCCCAGCTCCTTCAATGCCTCCGGCGTATTCTGACGGTCAAGGTTCACCGCTAAATGAAACCGGTTCTGGCCCGGCACTGCATTTTCAACGCCATATTGGCCTCCCATTCCATAAGAATCTGTATCATCATCCATTGACGGGGGAATATAATTTCTGGATACCCGCATCTGTTCCCCGCTGTCCGCATCCGCTTCCAGTCCGTCTCCGATCACCGGAATAAATACATTACTGCCTGCATACGTCTGCTGCAGGGCATCGTAAGAATATTCAAAGGTCGCCTGGTCTCCATCCGCAGAGGCTGTCAGCATCCTGCAAAAATCTCCATAAAAATATATCTGATCGGTTTCCTCTTTCAGGATACCAGCCACTGTAAATGTGTTATAGTAATATTCTCCCGCCCCGAAAATGGCCTTTGACGTGAAATAAATCTTAATGGTGTCTCCCATCTTGCTGCCGGAGGAAGCCCCAACAACAATTTCTTTTCTATTTTCCGGAAGATTCCCCTCCGCCAGATCTGCCTCTGAAATGCAGGAGTCTGATTTCATGAATTTATCCTGCTTTAAAAATTCCGGCGCCGCATAATCATCCTCCGACAGAGATTCATCTGCATTTTGGGAAATATAAGCGCTATATGTATATTTGTAATCTGTCCCTTCCTCACTGTAATAATTTACATCATTGGCATAGTCATACAGATCTGCGGCAACGACATTGGAAACAGATTTTATTTCGTCCAAATCTTCCTCTGTAATCTCTGCGCCGTCCTGATGCCTGACAGACAGACGCGTATCGTCCTGATGCGCAAAAATACTGTCGTCGTATTCCTTTGTCGCGGTATCATCCGCATGACTGTATAGCTGCCCAATAAACAAAAACGACACCAGCGCCACAAATACAAAAAAAGCACGGAAGGTCAATGCCCTGCCAAACTGGGTTTTCCTGTTCATGGAAGCAAAAACAGCTGCAATCCTCCTGTACCGTTTTCGAATTGCCTTTTTCTCCTCTTTGGTCTGCTGTTTTTTTCCCTCTTGTCCGTTCTCCTCTTCGGCCTGCTGTTTTTTCCCCTCTTGCCCGTTCTCCCCTTCGGTCTGCTGCACATTCCCCTCTTGTGCCGCCAGCGTTTCCCTCTCCTTTTGATTGACAGGCGTATCTGCAACAATCTCCCCGTCATGCAGCCGGATTTTTCTGGTCACATACGGTTCTGCCTGATCATAGTTATGTGTTACCATTAAAATAAGCTTATCCTGTGAAAGCTCTTTTAAAAGCTGAATAATCTCATTTCCCGTCTCGCTGTCAAGGTTGCCGGTCGGCTCGTCCGCAACAATGACCGGCGCATTTTTCGCAAGCGCCCTCGCAATGGACAGGCGCTGCTTCTGACCGCTGGAAAGCTCCGACGCTTTCTGATCTGCATAATCCTTTAAACCAACCTTTTCCAGATATGCCATCGCGTGTTTTTGCATGTCATCCATTTGCTCTGTCATAATCATCAGGGCACTCACTACATTGTCCAGCGCTGTATAATGCCCGATCAGCTCATAATCCTGAAAAACAAAGCTGATTTCTTCCCGGCGGTAAGTCTCCCAGTCCGAATTGTCATAATAAAATGTCGGCTCACCCCGAAAAAACATTTCCCCCTCATCAAACGTATCAACGCCGCTAAGAACATTCAGCAGCGTCGATTTCCCGCTTCCGCTCTCCCCGGTGATCGCCACAAACTCCCCCAACTGAAATTGCAGGGTGACCTTGCGCAATGCCTGTGTCACAGAAGTATCTGTATAATAATACTTGCTGACATTTTGCAGCCGCAGCATAAATCCTCCTCCCTCCAACAAAAAAATTTAAGCATGCCTAATCCTGTTTACCATTTTATCACAAACGGTCATTTTACTAAGCACCTATTTTTTGACATTTTTTACCGAAAAGCTCATGGGCGCATCGAATTTTGCGTGCATAAATCTGCAATTATCAAAGCCGCATTTTTCACATTTTCGTCAAAGAGCCTGATTGGTTACGGTTCCTCTGTACTCTCACCGGAGCGGTTAAAGCTTAGGTTTTGTGCCGTTCCTTTTTTCGTGTCATAGCTGTAAGTGCCGCTAACAGCGCCTCCATCTTCTGTATTTGCCGCAAAGCTGATTTTAAGTATATCGTCCTCCAGCTCCTGTACATTGTAAATGACAGCGTCATTTTCCGCGAAAACAATTTCATCTTCCCCATACTGCTGAAACAACCCGGACAGAACGCTGTTTCCGTCCTCCTGCGAAAAATATACTTTTTTGCGTTTGACATCATAAATCGTAAAGGTCTGAGAGGATGTTCCATTGTACAGTAAAAGGGCATACCTGTTTTCTTCCTCCCCGGAGGATAACCACATCAGATCACAATAATAACCACGGATATCCTTCCATTTTTTCGAATGGCTGCGGGGCGATACAGTCACTGACTGAACCTCCTGCGTCCCTGTGCTGTCCTGTTTTGTTGTGACAAGGATACAGGTATCGCCATCCTCATTTTCCAGGGTATATTCCTGCACCTCCCCTTCCTGCGCGGTATTCTCTTCCCCCTGCCGGTAAGCCTCGATCTGCTCCTGTGTCAGCTCCTGCTTTTCGTAAGTTTGCAGATCCTCCTGCCAGACATAATAATTGACTCCCTGCGCAGCGACAGCCTGAAAAACGTTATCCGTTCCGTCTAACAGATCAAAGTTTGCGGATTCACACTGGCTTTCCTGATCTGTAATCACATAAATCCCCTCACAGAGCAGCGGCAAATCCTGATCTTCAATATTAATCAGGCTATAGGAATATGTCTTATAATCCTCCGCCTGCAATGCAGCGCCTGATGTGACCGCCGTATGCTCAAAATCTTTCTGGGTAAACGCTACCTTCTGTCCGAGCACAATCTCCTGTACCGAATCCCCATTATAATCTCCTGCGCACAATGCCATGCCCTTCGTAAATGTATATTCATTCATTCCGGCTGCACCAAAATAATCCGCCACATCACACGCTGTTATCTCATTTCCAAAACTATCATACATGACAAGCTGAAACGAACCCTGACAGGTTGCTTTTCCCTCTGTTCCATCTGTCATTTCCAGCTGGACAACCCGGTCAAGCCCCTCCGGCGACGTGCTGGTAACCTTTGCCACAACAAGATTATCTGACTCGCCAAAAAGAGCTTCTTCCTCTGTTTCCGTTCCTCCGCCCCAGGTGCCCCCTGCCCATGCCAGACGGATTGGCAGCAAAAAGAAACACAAAAGCAGCGTCAGCGAGAGAAGCAAAACCGCCGACAGCCCATTTCCTGCAGAATCCTGCCGCTGATACATTAATCTTCTGGCACGCCCGGCTGTTCCTCTCTCCCCGACACTGACCATGGACAAAAGCGACCGCGGTGTCTCCCTGGTCTCCCTGTCAAAGTTTAAGACAGCCTGCGCATACTCCCGCTGTCTCTTCCAGTGATTTGCCCGCAATGTCCGATCATCCAGATGCATTTCCAAATCAATATTCCACCAATAATAATAGAGCCAAAACACCGGATTGAACCAGTGCAGCGCAGTAATAAACGTTACCAGCGCCCGGCGGATGCTGTCCCATCTGTGTTTTTCCATGTGGCGCAAAAGCCAGAATAAATCCCTTGTCTGAAACCCTTTCGGCAAATACAGCCTTCTGTGTATCACACCCAGCTGCACCGGCGACCTGAGCAGCGCAGCTTCGTAAATATTTTCTCCCAGCAGCGCGGCACCCCGCAGTGCGCGCCGAAGCCTTATCTGATAAAACGCAGCACAAAAAAGCACGGCTGCCACACCAAAAATCCAGATAATAGCACAGCCCCGAAATCCCACTGTAGTTGTGATCTCCCCTTCAAAAACAGCCCGCCAGCTCCGCATGACACCGCTGTCCTTTTCCAGCGTCAGCCCAATATCCGCCAAAAGCTGATGAAACTTCCGGTTCCATGCCGGTACTGCACAAAAAATGCTGGAAAGCGCAACCGGACACACGCTGCGCAGATAGACAATCCTCCACTCCCAGATCATATGCTTCCGCTCCAGGTTCCTCAAAAAAAACCGCACGAGCAATACCAGCGGCAGCAGACAGGCAGAGACAATGCCCATTGAAAAAACAGTATAAAAAACACGATAAAGCCAAACCATTCTGTATAAGCACTCCTGATAATTTCTTCATAAGTTCATTAAATATAAATCATCTGGCTTTATTTTATCTCTCCATGCCCTTTCCTGTCAACGGTATAAAAAGGCATGAGTTGCGGCACAATAACAAATATATTATAATACAATACATACCCTTTTTAATAAATATACCACGGAATGGAGAATAGCGTGAAAAATCACACTGATGTGCTGATTTTTCACAATCCTCTGTAAGAGGATTTGGCTATTTGTGCCGGAGCGTCACAAATTAGCCCTAGTGGCAGATGAGAAATTGCCTTCGCAAATTTCTCATCGCCCCGTCGCGTAAAACGCTCCAGAATGGAGAATAGCATGAAAGATGGATTTATAAAAGCCGCCGCGGTCACAACCAGCATCGAGGTGGGAAATACGAATTATAATACAGAGCAAATCATAAACGCAATAAACGAAGCAGCAAAAAACCATGTCAGGCTCGCTGTTTTCCCGGAGCTTTGTCTGACCGGATACACCTGCAATGACCTCTTTTTGCAAAATACTCTTCTGGCAGGCGCTTTATCCGGTTTAAAACAAATTCTGAAAGCCACGGAGGGAACAGACATGCTGGTACTGATCGGCTTCCCTTTTTACTACACAAATACCCTGTACAACGTAGCAGGCGTTTTATTTGAAGGAAAGCTGCTTGGCATTGTTCCAAAGCAATTTATTCCAAATTATTCTGAATTTTACGAGGCAAGATATTTTTCCGCTCCTGATTTTCCGTGTGATTTTATACAAATTCCCGAGCTGGGCGACTGCGGAAAAAATATCCCATTTGGCACAGACCTTTTGTTTCAGGCTGCAAATCTGCCTGAATTTGTACTTGGAATTGATATCTGCGAAGATCTCTGGATGCCCATCCCGCCTTCCTGTGAACATGCCCTGGCAGGCGCTACTGTGATTGCCAATCTCTCCGCCAGCGATGAAACCACCGGAAAAGATATTTACCGCCGCGACCTTGTATGCAGCCAGTCAGCGCGCCTGATCAGCGGATATATTTACGCAGATGCCGGGGAAGGTGAATCTTCAACCGACCTGGTTTTTTCCGCCCACAACTTAATTGCGGAAAATGGCACCCTCCTTCAGGAATCGCACCGCTTTGAAAACGGCATGATCTGCAGCGAAATTGATCTGGGCAGACTGGTCAGTGAACGCCGCCGCATGACAACCTATACCAAAGGCAAACCCCAGACACACACATACCATACGCAGACGTTCCTCTTCCAAAGCCTGGAGGATACAAAACTGACGCGCCGCTATGCGCAGACGCCGTTCGTTCCGCAGGACAAGGCGGACCGCGACCGCCGCTGCAGCGAAATACTTCGCATTCAGGCAATGGGCCTGAAAAAACGCCTCACACATACGCACTGTACAAATGCCGTGATCGGAATCTCCGGCGGACTGGATTCCACCCTTGCACTTCTCGTAACAGCAAAGGCTTTTGACCTGTGCGGAATCGACCGCAGCCGCATTTTGTGCGTTACCATGCCATGCTTTGGCACAACCGACCGAACCTACCAAAACGCCTGTGAGCTGACAAACATTCTCGGCGCCACGTTAAAAGAAGTACCAATCCACGAAGCAGTAACGCTTCATTTCCGGGATATCGGACACGACAGCTCCATTCATGACGTTACCTATGAAAATGCACAGGCACGGCAACGCACACTGATTCTAATGAATCTTGCCAATCAGAATAACGGTCTTGTCATCGGCACTGGCGATATGTCAGAGCTTGCACTCGGCTGGGCGACTTACAACGGCGACCACATGTCCATGTACGGCGTAAACTGCTCCATCCCCAAAACACTTGTCCGCTATCTGGTTCAGTATTATGCAGAAACCACAGACGAAAAAAAACTGCATGACATCCTTTCCGATGTCTTAGACACTCCGGTCAGCCCAGAGCTTCTCCCTCCAAAGGACGGGGAAATCTCCCAAAAAACAGAAGACATTGTCGGACCGTACGAGCTGCATGATTTTTATTTGTATTACATGATGCGCTTCGGCTACACTCCGTCAAAAATCTTCCGTCTGGCAAATTACGCATTTTCCGGTCAGTACAGCCAGGCAGTCATCTACAAATGGCTCCGTACCTTTTACCGGCGCTTTTTTTCACAGCAGTTTAAGCGTTCCTGTCTGCCGGATGGGCCTAAGGTCGGCAGCGTTGCGCTTTCCCCGCGCGGGGACTGGCGTATGCCAAGTGATGCGTCTGTAAGCCTCTGGATGAAGGAGCTGGATGAACTGGAAAACAAGCTGCAGTAACAGGCAGCCTGTGCTTACCCCTGCAGTAAATCACAGAAAGATTTCCTCTCCAAGCGCAAAGGAATAAATAACCTTTTCAGAAACCTCCCTGCCGGTAAGCCGCTTAAGTGCACGGGCATAATAATCAAGCTGCGCACGGTATTTTTCCGCCAGCCTGCTGCCCTGCCCACGCTTAACGGCATCTGTCTTATAATCGACCAGCACAATATGATCTCCCTCTGTGAAATATGCGTCAATGATTCCCTGTACCACAATCATTTCCTCACTGTCCTGCTCCGGATAAAGCTCCTTTGCGCTGATACCAAGCATAAACGACTGCTCGCGGCGAAGCGTCCCCTCCTGCCATGCGCGTGCCATCCGGGCGCCGATTTCCGTATCAAAAAATACAACAAACCTTCTGACATCTAAAAGCGCTGCTTCCTCCTGAGACAAATATCCCTCCTGCACCATCTGCGCAAGAAAAACCCGGTACTCCTTTTCTGTCCATTTTTGCCCGGACTCCCGGATTTCCTGATAAGGGAAGTGCTGCATTACCAAGTGGTACAGAGTTCCTCTTGCAGCACCGGAAAGCTGTTTTTCCTGCAAAAAGGCAGGGCGCGGAATTTCAATTTCATCCGCCTGTCTGCTTTCGGTATCATCCATCTGTCCGCTTTCAGTTTCAGCCGCCTGTCCGCTTTCAAAATCCAGATACTCCGCCACCTCTTCCTCTAGCTGCTCTGCCCTTTCAACCGAACGGCGTTTCAGCTCTGACACCGACACTTTAACCGGAAGCCCTGCCTCCTGCCGGTAAGGATACTGATACTCCATTTCCCATTCCAGTGCCTCATGCATCGCCCTGTCGTATACCCTTTCCGTATCCCAGTTTTTCAGCATACGGTACTGCTCCGCGGAATCCGCAAGCTCATCTTTTCCCTTTTGCAGCACTCCCTCCGGAAAATAAATTTCCAGACCAAATAAATCATCAGACACAAGATCGGAAAAATTTATTGCCGCCTCAAGATTTGCGGCAGCCTTTTCCACACTACAGCGAATGCCCTGCCTGCCCAAAAGGGACGGCATAATCCAATCCAGATAAGTCTGTGCGCCGGACAGCTGGTAAAAATTCTGATACAAAGAACGGGTCGCCCAGACAGAAAGCTTCTTTTCCAGACCAGATGCCACGCCGGTAATAATCAGTTTTTCCTTTGCTCTTGTGAACGCCACATACAAAATACGAATTTCTTCTGCCAGCGTCCCCGACACAATCTGATCGGCCATAAAACGCTTTAGCAGCGTAGGCTGCTTAATCCGCATCTTCAAATCAACGTAATCACAGCCAACACCATAATCCCCATCAATAATCGTTCCTTTTCTGGCATCCATCAGATTAAAGCGCTTTCCCATGCCAGCCACAAATACAATCGGAAATTCCAGTCCTTTGCTCTTGTGAATCGTCATAATGCGCACGGCTGCAGCATTTTCCCCATCCACATTTGCCTCGCCAAAATCCACATTTGCCTTCTGCAGGCTCTCAATGTATCTGGTAAAACCATACACTCCCCTGTGCCCATTTTCTGCAAATAAAATCGCCTGCTGCAAAAGGATGTCCAGATTTGCTTTCCTCTTTTCGCCGGATGGCATGGCAGACATAATCTGATAATAATCCGTCTCATCAAAGATTCTCCGCAAAAGCTCGTAGACACTGCGCGTTTTGGATAGCTCCTGATAACGCTGCAGCCTGTCATAAAAAAGCGACAGCTTCCTATACAGCTTCTCATACAGCCTTCCATCCCACAAACCTGCTTCCTTCTTTTCTAAAAACGCCTTGATTTTATCCCAGAAATCCAACTCCTGCGGCATTGTCCCCAGCCACGCCAGCTCTTCATCTGTCGTCCCGACCAGGCACGACCGTAGCACGGCTGCCAGCGGAATGTCCTGCCTCGGATTATCAATGACGTGGAGCAGATTCAAAATAGTATCAACCTCCAGCGAGGTAAAGTAGCCGGTGCGCGTATCTGCATACGCCGGAATGCCCATGTCGTTCAGCACCTCTATAAATTCCTCTGACCATCCGGACAGGCTTCGCAAAAGTATTGCAATATCCCCGTACCGCACCGGCCGATAACCCTGTTTGTCCTGAACATATAAGGGATTGTCCCCCAAAACCATATCCCGTATTTTTTCTCCAATGACGGCAGCCTCCAGTGCACGTTTTGATACTGCCTCCTGATTTCCCTTTTGTTCAATCAGTACCATTTCGGTCTTTCCGGCAATGCGCCGGTCTGTCTCCGGAAACGCTGCCCCCGGCACCAGCCTGACATCCTGATCATACACAATGCCGCCCAGCTGCTCAATCATTATTTTTTCAAACACCGCATTTGCCGATTCCAGCACAGAAGCACGGCTGCGAAAATTTTGACGGAGGTCAATGCGCTGCTCCCTGCTCTCTGCCCCGCCATACCGTTTGTATTTTTCCAGAAAAAGCTCCGGCCTTGCCAGTCGGAATTTGTAGATGCTCTGTTTCACATCCCCTACCATAAAAAGATACGGTTTTTCCTCTGGCCCGCGGCAAATACTGGTCAGCAGAAGCTCCTGCACAAAATTGCTGTCCTGATATTCATCCGTCAATACCTCTTCATAATATTCCTGCAGCTCTTTCGCCGTTTCGCTTGGGCGGATTCCTTTTTCATCCCTGACCACCAGTATCTGAAGCGCAAAATGCTCCATATCCGCAAAATCAAGCAAGCCCTCTTCCCGCTTTTTCTCTGCAAAAGCGCAGCCAAAATCCTGTACCAGGCGAATTAACTCTGTGACAGCCGGCGCCATTTCCTGAAGGTCGGAAAGCATCTCTTCCGCACTTTGAAAAAAATATTTTCTTTTTAGCTCTGCAAGTCCGTTTTTCTGATAACTCTCCCGAAGATTTTTCGCAAGCTCTTTTTCCCCGGGTGATACCGTTTTATCCCGAATTGCCTTAAGACGCGCCGGATTATATGCCTCAAATAGCGCATAAAAATCCTGATATCCCTTTGCTTTGCCAAGCGCTTCCAGATAAGCAATATCCGAACGGATTGCCGCCTCATACGCAGCCGGCCCGTCTGGCCTCCGGCAAATCTCCAAAACGCTTTTTGCCACGGTCAGATATTCCGATACATATTTGTGCAGCATCTCTGTCAGCTGCCGCACCCAGGCCGTCTCTTCCATCTCCTGCAAAGATTGTATCTGGTACATTTCCATGCATTCATTCAGCCATTCTTCCGGCCAGGGATAACTGGTAGAAATATTGTATAAAGTAAACACCAGCTCTTCGACCGCACTGTCCGTCCGTCCGGTCGAAAAAATATCCGTAAAGCGAAGAAAAGCACTGTCCGGCTCTTCCTTCGCAGCCGCATACTTTTGTTCCAAAAGTTCTGCCAGCACATCCTGCTTCATCAGCTCCAGATCCGTCTCATCCCCCACGGAAAATACAGGGTCGAGATCAATGACATGGAAATAATTCCGGATGACCGACTGGCAGAAGCTGTCAATCGTCGTTATCTGCGCCGTGTGAAGCAAGCTTGCCTGTTTCTGCAAATGCTGGTTTTCCGGCTGCTCCTGAAGCTTTTCCTCCAACGCATTTTCAATGCGGGCGCGCATCTCTGCTGCTGCCGCCTTTGTAAATGTAACCACCAGCAGCCTGTCAATATCCTTCGGCGAATCCCCCTCCGTCACCTGTGAAATAATGCGTTCAACCAAGACCGCTGTCTTTCCGGAACCTGCAGCAGCAGAAACCAAAATATTTTTCCCCCGCAAATCAATCACTTGCTGCTGATCTGCTGTCCATTTTGGATTACCCATTTTCTTCTCCCTCATCTCCATTTTTCTGTTTCTTTTCCCTGATCTGGTACAAAACGGCATCATCACTGAGTTTTTCTAGCACCCGGTAACGGTTTCCGGCAATTCTCCGGTCAAAGCGGCAGATGCTGTGATATGGACAGTACCGGCACGCACTCTCACCGGATGCATCTGCCCGAAGATAAGGATTCACCGCTATTTCCCCTGCCATAATTTCATTTTTTATCTGCCAGAGCTTATCCTCGGTATATTTCATCAAATCCTGAAAGTCCTCTGTTGTAACCGTTTTGGAAATTTTTTTCAAATGTCCCGTTTTATCTGTCGCCGCCGGAATCACTGCAGATGATTTATCCGGCGCGAGGCCTCCTCCTTCTGTCCCAAAATCACAATCCATCGCAGGCAGCACCGGGTCATCCTCATTGACCAGCCCATCCATTTTCAGGCTTGCAAGAATCTGGTCCTCTATCTTTTCTTTCCCCGCCTTGCCCTCAATCATCGGATCATCAATCTGATAATACAGCACGCCCGCCGGGATTACCAGTTTCTTTTCCGCTGTCTGCTTATCCTCCACGGCCGCTTTCATATAAATCATTAGCTGCATCTGCAAACCGTAGTACAAATCGGACAGGGAGATGTTCTTTTTCCCTGTTTTATAATCAATCACCTTTATATAATCTGCATTGCCGTCCAGCATGCTGTCTATGCGGTCAATCCGTCCAATCAGCCGCAGGTCATTTTCCCAGCCTGACGTATTTTTCTCCTGCCCGCTCCCTACGGCACGCTCCTGCCCATCAAACTCTTTTACGATCTCCCGCCCGCTTGCCCGGTGCAATACCTCAAACGTAAATTCGCTGTCCACTGTCTTAAATTTCCCCAGCTTCATCTGTTTGGTAATCGCCCAGATTGTCCGGTCTAAAATCCGGCGAAGCCTGCTGATCAGATAAGTATCCCGTTCTGTCGCATACAAAAGCCCATTTTTATAGCGCTCTACCGTTTCATTCATGCACATATCCGCTTCAACCCGCTGTTCCTCTTCCGGTATATCCTCCCAGCTTTTCCCCCGTGCAAGCATTTTTTGGGTATATAAATCCAGTGCTTCATGAACAATATTTCCAATGTCGAAAAATTCCACCTGATGCCCGGCCCGTTCTTTCAAATGCAGCCCATACTGCATAAAATACGAAAACGCACATGCCGCATACCGTTCAAACTGTGAGGTACTCGCCGTCAGAGTGTCACGGTATAGCGCCTTTACCACTTCTTTTGAAAGCGGACTTTGCTCTTCCCGGTAAAATGCTGCGTCAAGCAGTCTGTCTGACAGCTGCTTTCTCTCCGTATCGCCGGCATAATATGAAAATACCTCCTGCCACCTTGCATCCGTATACTGCCTGTTCCGCAAGCCCTGAATCAAAAATCCAACGCCTCCTGTTGTCCCCAGCAGATGGCGTTCATCTGTTTCCTGTTCCTCAATCACCGTAGTAATTTCCGGAAAGAGCTTTTTGATCCGGTCAATAATATATGCCGGATTTCTCGCCTTTCCGTCATTCCCTGTCTCGCAGTATGTCAGATACAAATGCCTGGACGGCTTTGTCAGGTTCAAATACAGATAATATTGTTCTGTATAGACCGCATCCCGCATGGTAGGCGCCAGCTCAAATTCCGCATCCGCCAGAAACATCCTCTCTGAATCAGAAATAACGCCCCCTCTGCTGCCGCCTTTTGGCAAATTACAGTCGTTCATTCCCAGGAAAAATAAATGCTGAATATGCGCAAGCCGTGTCCGGTTCATATCCCCGACCAAAACCTGATCAACACCGGGCGGAATCAAACCGATTCTCGCCTCGTCAAAGCCAGTGTCAAGAAGCTCTTTAAACTCCTTTAGCTTCATTTCTTCATCACCCAAAAGTGACACCAGCCTGTCCATTACCCCAAGAACAATCTCATAAATCTGGTCATATTCCTTTGCCAGGGAACGCTCTCCGGCCTCTTCAAAGCTCTTCTGCAGCTTCTTAACCGCAATATAATATTCCTGCTCCTCCATCCACTCACAGATTGCCTGTACATATTCCCGAACCGTGTGCGTTCCCTTGCCGATACTTTCGTATAATTTCCCCAGCTGTTCCACCGTCTCCAGCCGGACTGTGTCCAGCTCCAGCTCCAATTCCCTCTTTTTCTCCGCGTCTGCACTGCGAAATACCCCGTCTATCCTCCACACCTCACACCATTTTTTGTAACCCCGGATTCCTGTCGCACGCAGAAAATTGTCCAAAAGATAGCTTTGTTCCTCTGTCGCCTTCGAAAAGAAATTCTTCTCAAAAACCATGATCTTTTCTGCCTGAAAGCTGTTTTGAAAAATAGCAAGCACACATCGGAGCAATTCAATAAATGGATGCTCTAAAATATTTTTCTTCTGGTCTACGAAGCATGGAATCCCGCACCTCCCGAAAACCTCCTTTGCCAGAACGCCGTAAGTCTCCAGATCACCTGTAATCACAGCAATATCACGGTATCTGCAGCCTTCTTCCTGCAAAAGCTGTTTCATCTTCTGTGCAACAAATTCCACTTCGTTTTCCGGCTGTTTCAGCAAATGAATGGAAATGTCCTTTACACTGCCCGAATAAGTCTGAACCGGATAACGGAACAGATTTCTTTCCAGATGATTCAAACCCTCTGCTGCCGCAAAACGGCTCTGTTCCGTTTTTCCCCCACACCAGATTTCTGGACAGATTTCAATCCTGTTTTCTGCCGCTATTTTTCGCAGCCGAATAATCGTCTGCTGGCTCATATAAAAAAGACTGTGCTTTGGCAGCGGCTTTATCAAGGCTTCAGAAGAAGCCTTTGCTTCGGAAGAAGCCTTTGCTTTGAAAGAAGCCTTTGCTTTGAAAGAAGCCTTTGCTTTGAAAGAAGCCTTTGCTTTAGAAGGAACCATCGCTTTGGAAACTATGTCTTCTGCAGTATCCATGGTTACAGTAACATATACCTTTTTCGCCACCCGCAAAAGCTTTT
The DNA here is from genome assembly GCA_021200535.1 of Clostridiaceae bacterium. Classification (GTDB taxonomy): domain Bacteria; phylum Bacillota; class Clostridia; order Lachnospirales; family Lachnospiraceae; genus Butyribacter. The sequence goes on from JAJQGL010000072.1 coordinate 47,585, forward strand.
CAATAAACTGGTACTGCGTTGGCGTAAACCCGGTAAAGCCATCCAGGCAGATTGTGCTGCCGCGCAGAAGGTCTGAATCCTCCGCAACCGCCGAAAGCACGGTCAGTATTTCTTCTGATGTAATATAATGATCTTCCAGATACGCAGTAAACCCCTGATAAATTTTCTTCATATCTTCCAGCTTTTTCGCCAGTGCCGGATGCTTTCCTGCCGCCTGAATCATTTCATCAATCACTGTTTCATCCGCACCATATTGCATCAGCTCTGACAGAAAAGATTTTATTTCCTGTACATACCCTTTTTTGTGAATATTTTTTCCAAAATATGCAAGCTCGTCCTCCAGATTTTCCAGTACCTTTTTCAGGATCATTGTCTTGTCCATATCATCCAGAACCGGAAGGCGGCACGAGCCTGTTTCCTCAAACACACGAAAAGCAAGTCTGAGAAAACTCTGAACATCTATATTCATAATTCCTTTGACTTCACTGATACGAATCAGCTCTTTCTGCGTCTGCATGGTAAACTGTTCCGGCACAATAAAAATAAAATTATTCTCCGGGGATTCTCCATGGGAACTCTTTTGAAGCCGTTTTGCCTCTTCCGATAAATAATGCTGTATATAATAAGTTTTTCCCCGTCCGGATCCTCCCAAAATTAGTTGTAATGACATAATACTCCCCATTCCGAAGCGTTTTAAAAGCCGCGCCGCTGCCGACACTTTCAAATATCTCTTTCGGCTCTGCGTTTTAAATGCATCAC
>JAJQGL010000026.1 GCA_021200535.1 Clostridiaceae bacterium
GTCATTCTATCATAGATAGATTATTTGCACAAGAATTTTGAAAACGCTGTACTAGCACAAATAAAAATACGGTGCAAGCAGCGGAAAACTGAAACAAAACAGGCTGTCGTTCATATAGTGATAGTAATGGAGGCAGAAAAAGAGGGGATCAGTTTGAGGAAAAAGAGGGAATATCGGGTAAAACACCGGCATTCGCCAAAGCCGGACAGTAAGCCGTCCATCAATGAGCCGGTAATCGCGCAGAAAATTTCCCATTTATTTCAGATACCGGATGATATGCTGGCAAGCGCCCCGATTCTTACAGGATATGGCAGCCACCGGTTCTGTGTAGAAAATTATCGTAATATAATTGAATATACGGAGGAAGTGATACGAATCCAGACAAAAACGTGCCGTATCCATATTCTTGGCAAACGGCTTGTTATAGCGTATTTTAGGGAGGATGCGATGTGTGTGATGGGAGACATTTCCTGCGTGGAATATCATTGAAAGAGGAAACGGTATGTTACATAGAATATTTGGATGGATGGGCGGATATCTGAAAGTGCGCCTGACCGGAAAGCATGTCGAGCGCTTTGTCAATCTGTGCAGGAACCGGGGGATTGTGCTATGGAGGTTGTATTGGGAGGAAACATCCGGTGTTTTGTATTTTCGGATACGCCTGAAGGATTTTTATCAGCTGCGTCCGCTTTCCCGAAAATGCAAGGTTCGTCCGGTGGCAGTCAGGCGCTATGGATTGCCCTTTATGATTGGTGATATGAAAAAACGGGCAAGCTTCTGGGCAGGAGTGGTTTGCTTTGCCCTGCTGGTCTTTTTTTGTCTACCAGAATATGGGGGATCGAGATCAGTGGAGAATCTTATCATACAGAAGAGAGTATTTTAAAGTATTTAAATTCGATTGATATATACGGCGGCATGCCTGTTAAAAAACTGGTTTGCAGTGACATCGAGGAAAAACTTCGTAAAGAATATGAAGATATTGGCTGGGCTTCTGTAGAAAAAGCGGGAAGTGTCATACGAATCCGTGTGCGGGAGGTTGCGCTGGTAGAAAACGAAAAGAAAGAGACAGCAGGCAGCCTTGTCTCTGCGCGGAAGGGAACGGTTGTGTCCATTGTCACCAGGAAAGGGACTGCGAAGGTCAAGGCAGGCGATTCGGTGAAAAAAAATCAGGTTTTAATATCCGGTGTATTAAAAATATATGGAGACAATGAAGAACTGGTTTCTAAAAAACGTGTTCATGCAGAAGGGACGGTAGTTTTGGAATGGGAACAGAATTATCAGGATATAGTAAACCAGGAATATCAAAAAAAAGTTTATACCGGCAGGGAACGGCAGGTACATGAAATTCGGATTGCAGACCAGAAAATTTTTTTCTATAATCCTGTAAAAAATCTGCAAACTTATGAAAAATATGATATACTAAGAGAAGGTGGGCGATTGTGCCCATTTCTGTCGCTGCGTTTTCCGATATCCTGTTATACAAAGCGCTTCCGTGAGATCCGCTATGAAAAAGCAGTTTATTCGGAACAGGAGGCGGAGCAAATTCTTTGCGAGCGCTATGATACCTTTCTTGCCCAAAAAAAGAAAAAGGGCTGGAATCTGCAAAAGGAGAACCTTTCCCTAAAGGAAAGCTCTGAAACATTTTCCCTGGAAGGAAGCATTGTATTCCGGCAGGAGCAGAAAATGTATCAAAAGCTTGACACAAAGAACAAAACAAAGCACAAGGAAAAGAAATCGAATGGCAATAACAGAAATAACGGTTGATATACCGGCAGAACATGAAAAAAATATATTTGGAAATTTTGATGAAAATATCAAAAAGATAGAAAAAAGCCTGAATGTAACAATGGTGGCAAGAGACGGTACTTTGAAGCTTGTCGGGGACACCGGAAAGGTCCGGCAGGCGGAACAGATACTGATGCAGTTGTCGGAGCTGTCAAAACGGGGCAATACGATTACAGAGCAAAACGTCAGCTATGCGCTTTCTTTTGCGATGGAACAGAAGGAGGCGGATCTGGTAACGATTGATTCTGACATTGTCTGCCACACAATACAGGGAAAACCAATCAAGCCTAAGACAGCAGGGCAGAAGGAATACATTGACCTGATCCGTAAAAAAATGATTGTTTTTGGAATAGGGCCGGCGGGAACCGGAAAAACATATCTCGCAATGGCGATGGCGATTGATGCGTTTAAACGGGATCAGGTGGAAAAGATTATCTTAACCAGACCGGCAATCGAGGCGGGAGAAAAACTGGGATTTTTGCCGGGAGATCTGCAGAGCAAAGTGGATCCCTATTTGCGGCCGCTCTATGATGCCCTGTATCAGATTATGGGCGCGGAAAGTTATCAGCGCAATGCCGAGAGGGGGCTGATTGAGGTGGCGCCGCTTGCATATATGAGAGGAAGGACATTGGACAACTCTTTTATTATATTGGATGAGGCGCAAAACACGACGCCGGCGCAGATGAAAATGTTTTTGACAAGAATCGGATTCGGCTCGAAGGTTATTGTCACGGGCGACCTGACACAGAAGGATTTGCCGTTCCATTCAAAATCAGGTCTGGAACAGGCGGTGGAGGTTTTGGGAAAATTAGAGGATATTGGATTTTCTTATCTGACCAACCGGGATGTAGTACGGCATCCACTGGTACAAAAAATTGTCTCTGCCTATGATGCGTTCGAGCAGAAAGAGGAGAGGAAAAAGAAACTTGCGGCGGCAAAACAAGCAGAGAAGCCGTCATGGAAAAATCGGGATTAAGCGGATACCGATAAGAAACTGGCAGGAGGAAAGGAAATTGACAAAACGTGGCGAAGGGCAAAAGGAAACTTTGGTTACAGCAGTAATCTGGATTTCGTTTCTTGCGGGAGTAATCCTAAACGGCATTGTACAGGGGGACGTTTTTCGAACTTTATTTTCGAATAGCGTCTTAGCTGTGCTGACGGCAGGGGTTTTTGGGAAATATGTTAGGAGGAATGCGCAAAAAACAGGAATGCAGGACGTTTTTTATGAGCTGCCGTTCTTGGGAAGTTTTTTTATTTCTTTTCTGCTATTGGCAATCGGAGAACGCTTTTATGTAGGGGCTGCGTTTCTTCTTGTGGTGGTTATTGCCGCAATGCTGGGCAATACAGAGCTGGCTTTTTCGGTTCACATTGCGCTGATGATAGAATACCTGATTGTGACTGCACCGGAAGCGGCTTCCTTTTCCCACATTTTTACCAGTTTGTTTTTGGGGTTTCTGGTTATCTTGCTTTTTGTCAATGTAAAAGAAAAAAAGGCGCTTCCTTATCTGGCTTTGATTTTGTTATCCTGTGACGCCGTGCTTTGGATGGTGTCGTTACAGTTTGACCTATCTGGTTTTTCTGACCGCCTGCCGGAGCTTTTTGCTGAATTTCTGAGTATCCTGCTTTTTGTTGCGGTTGGATTTGGGATTTTGACATGGCGGCAGTTGCTTGAGCTGTCAGCGCAGGAAGAGCCGGAACGGGAAATGGAACAGAAGCCGGAACAGGAAATAGAGATAGAACAGAAGCTGGAACAGGAAATAGAAATAGAACAGGAGCCGGAGCAGCCTTCTTTTGAATGGGACGGAATGCTTGATATCAAATGTGAGCTGATGCAGCGCCTAAAGGAGTATTCAGAGGCGCTTTACCGGCACAGTATCCGGATTGGGATGCTGTCGGCAAGGGCGGCGGAGGTGATCGGTGCAAATACAGAGTTGGCAAAAGCGGGGGGAATGTACCACGAGATTGGCAGGATAGAAGACAATAAAGAATATATTCAGGCGGGTATCCGTTTGGGCAGTGATTATGCATTTCCGGAAGAGTTGCTTGCGGTGATCCGGCAGCACAGTACCGGCTCTGCGGTGCCGCAGACACCGGAGGCTGCCGTAGTCATGCTGAGTGACTGTATTATTACAACCAGCAATTATCTCTCTGAAAATGGAAAAAGAGAAAAAATATCAGACAGGCGTCTGGTGGAAAATATTTTTCAGAATCGCCTTGCCAGGGGAAACCTTAGCGAATGCGGCATGACAGAGGAGCAGCTGCAATGTCTGAAGGAATTTTATATTCAGTCTGCATTTTGTACCGGCATAGCCAATACGAAGTAATTATTTGCTGTACCAGGGAAAAGAAAGAGGTGTGAGATGACCATATATTTTGAAAAGGAAACAGATATGGCACTTGACTTTGATTGGGAAAAACTGCTGGAAAAGGTAGCGGCAGCCTGTCTGCAGCAGGAGCAATGCCCATTTGCTTGTGAGCTAAATATCACGCTTACCGACAATGAAGGAATCCGTGCGATGAATCAGGAATATCGTGCATTGGACGTGCCAACGGATGTACTTTCTTTTCCGATGGCAGACTACAAGTCGCCAGGGGATTTTTCCCATTTGAATACTGCACAGGCCAAAAATCAGTATTTTAATCTGGAATCAGGGGAACTTCTGCTCGGGGATATTGCCATCTCATTGGAGCGCGCGGCAGAGCAGGCGGTGGAATATGGCCATTCGCTGGAACGGGAGCTGGCGTTTTTGACAGCACACAGTATGTTTCATCTGATGGGTTATGACCACATTGAGGATGCGGAGCGGGAGCTTATGGAGGATAAGCAGGAACAGGTTTTACTGGATCTGGGAATTACGAGAGACTTTAGAAGGGATTAAAAATCATGGAGGCTTCCAGAACAACAAATACGGGCAATTTTATTAAACAGGGCAGTATTCTGGCACTTACATCTATTATTGTACGGGTTATTGGAATGGTTTACCGGATTCCTCTTGCCAACATTCTTGGGGATGAGGGCAACGGAGTTTATTCTGCTGCATATGAGGTTTATAATATTCTGTTGATTATTTCATCTTATGGTATGCCAATGGCAGTATCTAAAATGGTTTCTGCAAAATGCGAACAGAAAAAATATAAAAACGCATACCGGATTTTTCGTTGTTCGGTTCTTTTTTCTATGTTTACCGGAGGTGCAGCGGCTCTATTTGTCTATTTTGGGGCAGATATGTTAGAGGCAAACTTTTTTTCTAAGTACCATGGGATTGCAATTCCCCTTCGGGTACTGGCGCCCACGATTTTTATTGTAGCGGTGATGGGAACGTTCCGTGGGCTGTTTCAGGGGAAAAAAACAATGATGCCGACGGCAGTATCGCAGTTGTTTGAACAGATTGTCAATGCTTTTGTCTCAGTGGCTGCCGCCTTCTTCCTGATGCGTGGGCACAGCGATTCACCTGAAAAGGCAGCCTGGGGGGCTGCGGGAGGAACGCTCGGAACTTGCCTGGGTGCGGTGACAGCATTTGTCATTCTTATTCTCATTTATCTGTTGTACCGTCCCGTGATCAAAAAACAGGAACAGAGGGATGCGGCATCTGTAAAAGAAACGCTTGGAATGACCTATAAGCTGATTCTTGCGACAATCGTTCCGATTGTGTTAAGCCAGACAGTATACCAGCTGAGCGGAATCATTGACGTAACAGTTTTTAATATGGCGATGGGACAGAAGGGATATGATGCGCAGGAGGTCAGTACATTGTTGGGGGTATACAGCACAAAGTACCGTGTTCTTGTAAATGTGCCGATTGCCATTTCGACAGCGATTGCATCTTCAATGATACCGGGGCTGGTGGCATCTATGATGAAAAAGGATATAAAAGAGGTGCACCATAAGATCCGTTCGGCAGTCCGTTTTAATATGATTATCGCATTTCCGTCTGCAATGGGTCTTTCTGTGCTTGCAATACCGATTATCCGTCTGCTGTTTCCGTCCTCTGATTATGTGCTTGGCGGCACGATGCTGATGACAGGCTCTGCCTGTGTCGTGTTTTATGCATTGTCAACAGTCACCAGCGGCGTTTTGCAGAGCATTGATAAGATGAATCTGCCGGTGATCCATTCGCTGATTTCACTGATTTTGCATGTGATACTGGTATATGTATTATTAAAATATACGACGCTTGGCGTTTTTGCGCTTGTCGTTGGAAATGTGACGTATCCTATGCTGGTTTGTTACTTAAATGGACGTTCTGTCACAAAAGCGGTAGGATACCGGGAGGATGTTGTAAAAACCTATTGTATTCCGTTTCTGGCGTCCTGTGTGATGGGGGTTGTTACTTATGGCGTTTACTATGGGCTTTTTTGGCTGACAAGCCGTATTTACATTGCGATTGTTCCAGCAATTTTAGCGGCAGTGGCTGTCTATTTTGCGGTGGTTTTAAAACTTGGGGGGCTGAACAGGCAGGAGCTGTACGAATTTCCGATGGGACGCCGGCTGTCTATAGCAGCAGATCGTTTTCATCTTTTGAGAGAGGAAGAGAGATAGTAAGTACAATGTTGTCCGAAGCACAGGAACTCAGGATACGCTGTATCAGGGAAAAGTAATGGGGTATATGTATGCAAAAAATTACGAGAGAAATGATTCGCCAGATGGCATCTTCGGAGACAGTATTTTACCGGGGAATGCGATACTATGCGGCGCATGCAGTCAGCCATGTCACATGGAATGATTCCAACGGACAGTACAGGGCATTTGTAAAAGGGAATAATCAGTATGTTGTGACGGTTCAGCCACAGGAGCAGGAGCTGGTGTGCCACTGTAACTGCCCTGCATATGTTAAATATGCAGGTATATGTAAGCATATTGTTGCTGTTCTTTTGTTTATCGCAGATTATCAGCGGAGAGAGGAAATCAGCGAGGATGAGTGCAATGATGAAAAAACGGCCTATCAGGTTATCGAATATTTTCGCAAGCGGGAATACCGCCGACTGACGCCGCAGTATTATCATTTGGAACTGCAGATTACGATTCCGGAGTTTTTAAAGGATACACAGTCAAAGGCATATGTAAGCCTGTATGCAGGAGACCGCCGGATGTATAAGGTGCCGAATACGAAAAAGTTTATAGAGGATTATTATCAGGGAAAGACCATACGGCTGGGGAAGGAATTTTGTTTTGTTTCGGAGGAATGTGCGTTTGATGAGGCATCCCGGCCCATTATGGAATATCTGACAGAAATATATGAGATTCAGGAAACATTGGGGAGAACATATTATTCTAATTTATTCAGCAGGCAGGAATTGGTTCTTTCGAAACGGATGCTTGGAAAACTTCTTCATCTGGCGGAGGGAATGGTGTGCCGCCTGAATCTGCGTGAACAGAGTGTTTCGGATGTAAAGATCATTGCAGGGAATCCATCTGTCCAATTTGAAATTGGGATGGAAAAGGATGTGCTGTCCCTGGAAAACAGGACAGAAGGTAAGCTTCTGGCGCTTGCACAGGATGGAAGCATTCTCTTTTATGATGGCAGCCTGTATCTTCCGACAGACGAATATATTTGCAACATCCTTCCGTTTTATGCAACCCTGCTCTCTGGGGAGGAAAAACGTCTGGAATTTAAAGGGGAAAATCAAAGTGCCTTTATTGAGAAGGTTTTGCCGGTCATAAAGAAAACGGCTGATGTTATTGTACCGCCGGAGCTGAAAAACAATTATATTGTAGAGCCGTTGATTCCACAGCTGTATCTGGATATATTGTACGTAAAATCGAAATGCTATATTCAGGCAACCCTGCAGTTTGTATACGGAACTTATAAGATAAATCCCCTGATTCCGGTATCTTTTGGAAAGTATATCCTGGTTCGGGATAAGGAGGAGGAAGAACGGCTTACCAGAATATTGTATGATTTGAATTTTAAGGTGCAGGAGGAAAATTTTATTCTTCGCAGGGAAGAAGATATTTTTTTGATGATGACAGATAAGCTTTCTGAGCTGACAGACAATTTTCAGGTTTTTTATTCAAAAGAGTATCAGTCTGCATCTGTTCAGAGCAGGGGGAGCATGGCAGGCCGGATTCGTTTGGACAGCGGTATTAATTTTCTGGAAATAGATCTGGAGTATTCGCAGGTGCCGCTGGATGAATTAAAAGATTTCTTTCGTGCCATTCGCTTGAAAAAAAGATATTTTCGGTTAAAAAACGGGGCATTTATTGATTTGCAGGAACGCAACGAACAGCTTCAGGCATTGGAATGGTTTGTGCAGAATGGGAAACAGAGCGGAGAAACGGTATTGTTTCCGCAGTATACCGCTGTGTATCTGAACCAGCTGCTGCCGAGGGAATGTCAGGTTCAAAAGGATTACGCCTGTAAAAAACTGCTGGAGGATATCAGCCATCCGGAAAAAACAAGCTGGGAGCTGCCGGAAAATGTCCATGCTGTGCTGCGCCCATATCAGGAAACCGGCTACCGTTGGTTGCAGACGCTTGCATATTATGGTATGGGCGGGATTCTTGCAGATGACATGGGACTGGGAAAGACACTGCAGACCATTCTGTATCTTTGCGCACATCCGGGAGAGCATTCCCTGATTGTGTGTCCAACCTCGATTGCGTTTAACTGGCAGGAGGAATTTGAAAAATTTGCCCCGGACATCCGTACTGTTATTATCAGCGGTACTCCTCCAGAGCGTCAGGAGGCATTGCGCCATGCAATGGAAGCGGATGTGGTGATTACCACTTATCCGCTGTTAAGAAAGGATATTGGCGGCTATGTGGAACTTGTTTTTGACCATTTGATTATTGACGAAGCACAGTTTATCAAAAACCGCGCTTCACTCAGTGCGAAAGCGGTTAAAGCGATTCAGGCGAAGCACCGGTTTGCGCTGACGGGTACTCCGATAGAAAATGATCTGTCTGAGCTTTGGTCGGTTTTTGATTTTATGATGCCGGGATTTTTCCCGGGTTATGCAAAATTTAGTGAGCAGTTTGAAAAACCGATTGTGCGCGGCGAAGATGAAACTAAGCTTTGTGAGTTGAAGAGACGCATTCAGCCGTTTGTGCTGCGCCGTATGAAAAAGGATGTCTTACACGAGCTGCCGGATAAGATTGAGACGATGCGGATGGCAGAGATGACGAAAAAACAGGAAAAAATTTATCTGTCGTATCTGTCGCGCACGCAGGAGGAAATCCGGGGAAACCGCAGTGTGGAAGATGGAAAAGGGAGGATGCAGATCCTTGCTGCACTGACAAGGCTGCGGCAGATATGCTGCCATCCGGGGACTTTTGTGGAAAACTATACCGGAGGGAGCGGAAAGCTTGCGCTTTTAATGGAACAGCTTCCGGTGATTCTGGATGGCGGGCATAGCGTCATTATTTTTTCACAGTTTACCTCGATGCTGTCAATTATTGCGAAAGAGCTTGAGCAGACCGGTATTTTGTTTTATTATCTTGCCGGTTCTACAAAAGCGGCAGAGCGCAGACGGATGGTAAAGGGGTTTAACGAAGGAAAGGTTAAAGTGTTTTTGGTTTCTTTAAAGGCAGGGGGAACCGGGTTAAACCTGACTGGTGCAGATACGGTGATTCATTTTGACCCATGGTGGAATCCTGCGGTGGAAGATCAGGCGACAGACCGTGCATATCGGATTGGGCAGACAAAAAAAGTCCAGGTTATTAAGTACGTGATGGAGCATTCGATTGAAGAGAAAATATATCAGCTGCAGAAGAAGAAAAAAGAGCTTTCGTCACAGGTAATTGATTCAGGCGAGGTGTTTTTAAACCAGCTGACACAGGAAGAACTGTACCGGTTGTTTGAACTGTGATTCTGTGCTGCACGCAGCTTGAATTGTGCTGTACGCAGCTGAAATATGCATATCCGTTTCACACAAAAATGCAGACAAAGCGTGTCCCGCAAATTTATGATGCTTAAAATAGGGGGATGTCCTTTGTCTGCATTTCGGTATGTGATTTTATTGGTTTTAGAAGTTGACTGCAGTGACAATGACCAAAATGATCATGAGTCCACCGGTGCCTAAAATATAGGTCAGGCAGCCGGGCAGACAGCCTCTGCGATAGTAGCCGCCGCCGAAAAATCCTCCTCGGCGGGGTGGTGGGGGCATAGGTCCTCCTCCGCCAAATCCACCAAATCCGCCGGGACCGCCGCCAGGGCCGCCTGAGCCGC
>JAJQGL010000077.1 GCA_021200535.1 Clostridiaceae bacterium
GATCAGCATACTAATCGTTACCTCTCCAAGCCCATTCTGACTGGTCTGGTCAATCACACTACCAACCGTATCCACAATGCCGACCGGACCAGATATATCATCTGTGCTGAGTTTTCCAGTCACAAGCTGTCCAAGGCTGGCAATCGTTGTTTCAATCCAGTATTTTACCTCAATCAGGCTGTATTTAACAACGTCAAATGCATTTCCCCCTTCTCTGGAGGAGCCTGCATAAAATCCCAGCGTTTTCGTATCATACAGTTCCGGCGTTACCTGATAAGCTGTTGTCACACCGTCACGCTCAATTTCAAAAGTAACCTCTTCCCCCTCTATGCTGAGCTGTTCCATCGCCAGCTTCAATTCCTCGCCGTTTGCAACCGCCTCCCCATTGACGCTGCGGATGATGTCTCCCTGTTTTATGCCTGCCTTGTCAAATGGTTTTCCCTCTGTGATTGCAGAAATTTCTGTTGGGTCAGTTGCCTGCGCCGAATACGAAAAACCATACAAATACGTTTTATAATTAGGATCGAGTGTAACCGTCATTTCTTCTCCGTCACGTTCTAACTCGATTTCCACGTCCTCTCCGCTCAGGGGATGCAGCATCAGATATGTGTCAATTTCACTGCCAATGCTAATTTTATGCCCATTGACACTGAGAATGGTATCTCCCTGCTCAATGCCTGCTTCTTCGGCAGGCTGGTTACTGTAAACCACATCGACAATCGGGTAATCAATCCCCCTGCAGGCAAGAATAATAATCGAAAGCACAAACGCAAGCACAAAGTTAAAAAACGGCCCGGCAAACACAATCGAAAAACGCGCCCAGACACCCTTTGCGTTAAAGGAATTGTCCGCATCATTTTCCTCATCCTCACCGATCATTGCGCAGGAACCCCCAATCGGGAAAAGCTTCCATGAATATTTTGTTACATTCTGCCAGTCCTCACGCTCCTCAAATACCTTCTGGGAACACAAAAATTTACAGACATATCCATTTCCTGTCTTTGCAAAAGTAATCAGCCTGGGGCCCATTCCAACCGAAAACTCCGGTACCCCGACACCATTTTTTTTCGCCAGAAAAAAATGTCCCAGCTCATGAGCTACTACAATCAGTGTAAAAATTAATAGCGCTACAATAATATTCATAATAATCTCCATTCCAGAGCGTCTCATGCGACGGGATGACGCATATGTCAGATTTGCGTCACGCATCAAAGCTATTTGTGACGCTCCTGCATAAATAGCTAATCGCCAACCACGCTGCAATGCGCCTAAAAAAACGAATCGATTCTTTTATAAACCTCCTGCTCTACAGCAAGAATATCCTCCAGGGAAGGATTTAACAGCACGGAATGCCCATCCATGGCTCTCCGGATATACTCTGTAATTTCCGGATAAGAAATCTTTCGCTCTAAAAACAGCGCAACTGCCTTTTCGTTTGCCGCATTATAAACCGTTGGCATGCTTCCTCCCACAGAACCCGCTTCATAAGCAAGCGCCAATCCCGAAAAAGTCTCCATATCCGGCATTTCAAAGGTCAGCGCGGACAGCCTGGTAAAATCCAGTGCTTCCCCCAAACGCATCATACGGTTTGGAAACCCCAGCGCATACTGAATCGGCATCCGCATATCCGGCGTCCCTAACTGCGCCATCACTGCCCCATCCTGAAATTCTACCATGGAGTGTATCACACTCTGCGGCTGAACAATTACCTGAATTTTCTCAAGCGGCATATCAAATAGCCACGCTGCCTCCATAACCTCCAGCCCCTTATTAACCAGCGTAGAAGAATCAATCGTAATCTTCCTGCCCATTGACCAGTTTGGGTGCTGCAGCGCCTGCTCAACCGTTACCTTTTCCAACTGCTCCTTTTTCATGCCCCGGAACGGGCCGCCGGATGCCGTCAATATAATCTTTTCAACCTCCCGGTGCTGTTCTCCCCGAAGACACTGAAAGATTGCGGCATGCTCACTGTCCACAGGAAGAAAGGAAACCTTTTTTTCCCGTACCAGCGGCATAATAATGTGCCCTGCAGTCACCAGTGTCTCCTTGTTGGCAAAGGCAATGTTTTTTCCCGCCTGAATAGCTTCTATAACCGGCCGTATCCCGATCATCCCCACAACGGATGCGACAACAATATCCCCTTCCGCCATCGTTGCACAGGCAATCAGTCCGTCCATGCCTGACACAATCTCCGTTTCTGTATTGCCCAGGCGTTTTTGTAACTCCAGCGCCTGTTTTTTTTCATATACGCATACCAGCTTCGGATGAAATTCCCTAATCTGTTCCTCCAAAAGATCCACACTGCTTCTCGCAGCAAGCGATACAATCCGAAGCGAATCACTATTTCTTACAACATCCAGCGTCTGTCTTCCAATCGAGCCTGTAGAGCCTAACAGCATAACATTTTTCAATGTAATCCCTCCCGCCTGTTACTGAAAAAACACAACAAAATAATATACCACCGGCGCAATAAAAATAATGCTGTCAAAGCGGTCCAATATTCCGCCGTGACCCGGAATCAGCTTTCCATAGTCCTTAATCCCCCTATTGCGTTTGATCGCAGAAGCTGTCAGATCCCCAATCTGCGAAATCAGAGAGGCAACACCGCAGATCAAAGGAAGCTGCCACCAATAGCTATGGCTGTCATAAAAAATAACTGCAAAAAGAAAACCAAGCAATGCCGCGCCAAGTACCCCTCCGGCACAGCCTTCTATCGTTTTGTTAGGGCTGAGCTTAGAAGGCAGCTTATGCTTTCCAAAAAGCTTGCCCGCACAGTATGCACAGGTATCCGATCCCCATGCGCCAATAAAAATCAGCCATACCGAAAGAATACCGCCTGCAAGAAAACGCAGCCTGCAGACAAAAGAGAGCATAATTGTAACATAGAACAAACCGAAAAACAACATTGTCATCTGTTCGGAATTGTATTTTGGATACGATATTACATACCCCGCCATCATTACCATAAACGTGAGTATCAGCCAGATCAAAAGATATTCAAACCGATTGTCGCTCACGATCTCATTTATCTCTGCCAGAAGGATACAATCAATGATGATACTGGAGAAATAACCGACAACTGCCGGAACCGTTTTTTCCATGCCCACAGCCCGGTATAACTCGTACAGCCCGATCACAGACAGAAGCATAACCACAAAAAACAACGGATAGCTTCCGTATACCAGCACGGCAATCGCAATCGCCATTAACACAATGCCACTTAATAATCTTGTCTTAAACATAGTTGATTACCATCTCTTTCCCGTAAATTGCACCCGGCTATTTTACACCGCCAAAGCGGCGGTCTCTTTCCTGATAAAATTTCACTGCCATTTCCAGCTCCTTTTTACCGAAATCAGGCCAAAGCACATCTGTAAAATAAAATTCGGTATATGCCATCTGCCATAATAAGTAATTGGAAAGACGCTGCTCTCCACTGGTCCGAATCAGCAGGTCCGGATCCGGTATTCCCGCCGTATCCAGCCGGGAACTGATCAACGTCTCGTCAATCTGCTCCGGTTTCAGGCTGCCCTCCAAAATATCCTGCCCCATTTTGCGGATACTGCGAACCATTTCATCCCTGCTTCCATAGTTAAGAGCCACCTGAAAATGGAGTCCGGTATTCTGCGCCGAATATTCCTCCAGCTCACGGATACGCGCCTGCAAATCCGGCTCCAGCCTGGAAATGTCCCCGATTACCCTGACCTGCATATTATTTTTTTTACTTGTTTTTAAGCAATCCGAAAGATACTGGTGCAAAAGCTTCATCAATGCATCCACCTCTGCCTGAGGCCTTGACCAGTTTTCTGTCGAAAATGCATACATTGTCACATACTCAATGCCCATGTTCCACGCAGCGCTGCAAACCTTTTCAACATTTTTGCTGCCGGCAGCATGACCTGCATTTCTGGGTAAAAATCTTTTTTTCGCCCACCTTCCGTTGCCATCTAAAATAATGGCAACATGGCGCGGAATCTGTCCTTTTTCTTCTCCCATACAAATCTCCATTCCAGAGTGCTACACACTCATCTCCATCAGCCAAAACGGAAAAACAGGGACAAATCTGTCAATCCATCCCTGTCCATTCATTTTATTTTATACTGTCATAATTTCATTTGACTTGTCTTCAACCATCTTGTCAATCTTTGCAACAAACTCATCCGTCAGCTTCTGGATGTCTGCTTCCGCATCCTTCTGCTCATCCTCCGAAATCTCATTTGCTTTTTGCTGCTTCTTAATCATGTCATTGGCATCACGCCGGATATTCCGAATCGCAACCTTCGCATTTTCACCCTTTTTCTTAACATCCTTCACCAACTCCTTACGGCGTTCCTCTGTCAGCTCTGGAAAGGTAAGGCGAATCACTTTCCCATCATTGTTTGGCGTCAGCCCTAAATCAGAAACTAAAATTGCTTTTTCAATATCTTTTACCAGATTTGCCTCCCACGGCTGAATAACAAGGGTTCTCGCCTCGGATACCGATATATTGGCAACCGACTGTAAATTCGTCGGCTGACCATAATAATCTACACTGATCTTATCCAGAACATGCGGATTGGCACGCCCTGCACGGATTGTTGTATATTCATTGGCAAGATTGTCTGCTGACTTAACCATTTTTTCGTGAAATTGCTCTAATTCTACGCTCATTATATCCTCCATTCTTAACCTCATATCGCGCCAGTACAGTGCTTTTCTCTGTCGTAAAAAACTTTTTATGCAGTTACCAGCGTCCCCTTACTTTCTCCCTTTACAGTAGCCACAATACTGTCCGGCTGATTCAGCCCGAACAGCACCATCTGCATATGATTTTCGCGGCACAGGGCTGCTGCTGCCAGATCAATCACGCCCAGACGCTGGTTAATCACATCCTCTATTGAAATTCTGTCATATTTCTTCGCATCCGGATAAACGGCAGGATCCGAATCATAAACGCCATCTATGGACTTGCCTGATAAAATCACATCCGCCTCAATCTCCACCGCACGCAGGACAGTTGCCGTATCAGTCGAAAAATAAGGATGACCGGTTCCTCCTGCAAAAAAAACAATAACGCCCTGCGACAGAAGCTCTGTCGCACGTTCTTTCGAAAACAGCTCCGTCATGGAACCGCAGGAAAACGGTGTCATAACAGACGTCTTTAACCCCACGCTGCCAAAAATCTCCGATACATAAATGCAGTTCATGACCGTAGCAAGCATGCCGATCTGGTCTGCCCTGGTGCGGTCCATGTTTTCACTGCTCCGTCCGCGCCAGAAATTTCCGCCGCCTGTCACAATGCCAACTTCCACGCCCATCTGTGCAAGCTGCTTAACCTGATTTGCCACACCGATGCAGGTCGCATCGTCAAATCCCATTTTCTCAGGACCGGCAAGCGCCTCGCCGCTAAGCTTTAACAAAATTCTTTTATATTCTGCCATGACAGCCTCCCATTATTTTTATTTCTGTTCAAAGAAATCATCCAGATTTACACCTGCATAGTTTAATGAGCAATAGCCATCTACAACAGCGCCGTTGTTTACCTGCACGGATTTTGCTTTGATATTTCCCTGAATGATTGCCGTTGAATCAACAACCACATGTCCATTCACATCAATATCTCCTTTCACTGCACCCGCAATGTAAGCTGATGTTGCATCAACATCGCCCAAAACAATCGTTCCGACACCGATCTTTACTGCACCTTCGCTGCTTAAGCTTCCATCTAATCTGTTTGTGCTGACATACACTTCCGAAGCAATGACATTTCCTGAAACCTTACCAACAATGGCAACCTTGCCCTGGCACTCAATATCCCCGGAAATCGTACCCATCACTTCCAGCGAACCATCGGAAGAAATACCGCCGTTGATGGTTGTACCGGCAGTAATCGTTGTGACAGTGCCTTTTTTGCGCTCTTCATTCATCTGATCCATTGCTTCTTTTTTAACAGAATCATCATCTGTATTTGCCTCAAAAACCGGCATAACAAGTTCTTCCTCTTTTGTCTCCTCTGCCGGTGCTTCCGTCTTTTCACTCTCTGTCTCCGGAGCAGCTTCTGCCTCCTGTGTAATCTCTGATAAATCAAGCTCTTCCTGAACTGCCTCTGTCTCTTTACCGGCATTCTCCGCCTCTGCTTCTTTCAGCATTTCATCTAACAATGCATCCGTCTCTGCATCATCACCCTCATCTGCAAAAATCTGATTTAACAAATCCTTATCTACATTAGCATCATCGAAAGTATCTTTACTCATGATATTTTCCTCCTCGTTTCATGTGCTTTCTATACTTTAAACCCATACTGCACTATTATAACACTAAATTTTCTGTTCGTCTACACTTGAATCCGCAACTTTCTTACGCCCTCTTCTGCCCCTTTTGCAAAAAAGCAGCTGACAATGCCGGAAGCAGGCTTCTGTTTTTCCTCCACAGCCCCGGAAACTGCCAGCGAAATACCGGTGCTCTCCCGCGGCAGGTCTCCACTGTACACCACGGGATTTTATGTATTTCAAGCCAATCTCCAAAATTTCCGTTTGCCGGTCCCTTCTCCCTGCACAGCGGATATCCCGTCAGCTGATGCAGCGTCTCAGAAACTATATTTTCCCCGGCATAATAAATCAGCTGTCCTGTCTCATGATAATTTACCACACCATCCGGTTCCAGCATTGCCACCAGCCGCATCAGTGCCTTTGTCTCCTCCTCTGAGGCCGGAGCGCATCCCGGGTATTCTTCCCTTCCCGGTTTTCTGCCCTCTGCCCACTTTGCACCAAACCCCGTACTGTAGTTACGGTTCAGGTCAACTCCCCTTGCATTTGATTTCCAGCGTCTCCAACCGCCGGACTCCATCCTTTCCAGTCTCTCACGCAGCTCTTTTTTTCTAATTCCGGACACCCCGAACTGACTAATCTGCACCCCATCCGGATTTACCATCGGCAAAATATAAAAACAGGTTTTTTGAAACAGCTCCCGGTACGTTCTTCCCTGATAATGCCCCGTCCGGCAACACACACAGCCCTCTTCCATCATTTTCATAAAAAACAGCGTGTTCAGCCATTCACGCCCATGCATGCCGGCCTGCAGCAAAATCCTTGTCTCTGCTTTCGGATTTCCCATGCGCATACAAAAAACAGCTCTTCCATCTGCTGTTTTCCCAATCGTATTCAGCTTTAAAAGCCCCGGATACCGTTCTGCAAGCCGCTTCAAATCCCGCTTCATACGTTCATATGAATATTTGCCTTTCCATGCCGATACAATCCGCACCGGCCCTTTTTTCCCCATCAGCCCTAACCTCATTTCCAGAATACCGCGCTTTTTCCCAATCAAAAGCCACTGTCTGATCAAAAGCTGCTGCCCAGTCAAAAGCTGCGGTTATTCCCTGATTTTAAAATAATGTCCGTATCGGTTCAAAAAAAACAGATACGCCCTGTCAAACAGCAGCCAGAAAGCCTCTGCCGCCGCCGCGCATACCAGTACAAGCAGCACCTTGTACTGCATTAAAAAGGAAAATATCCCTTTTTTTAACACAGCATCCATGCCGGTCAGTCTGACAGAAAGAAACAACGCCAGAAAAAGAAGCACATGGTAGAGAACTGCCTTGACACCCCACACGGCAGCTGCGCCAATTTTTTTCCCTTCTCTTTTTTTCTTTTCCAGGTATTCCGCCGCCAGAATATAGATGCAAAATCCCAAAAAGGTCGCACAATACAATTTCTGCGGAGCAAGTATAAAGCCAAGCAGCGCAGTTCCGACAACAAAAGAAACAGACGCTGCGAAAGAAACGTTTCTCCCCGCAACGCCTGTCAAAAAGGAAGCCGCTGCCAGAAAAAACAGTGTACTCCCCTCAAAATATCCGCCCAGTGTAACCAACAACACACCGAGCGCCATCAGGATTCCTGTGTATGCAATATCTTTTGACCTTAAAAGCATCCGCACAAGTCACCTCCCATACATTCACACAAACTGTCTGCGCACCACAGATCACAGCACAGGTTTCCTGTTCCGCATTCACTGTTGCCGTATGGAGATCTGCCATATCCGTTGCCATAATACTGATACTGCTGGCGGTTGTACTGCTGGCTGCCAGTCTGCTGATAGCCGCCCTGCTGGTAACCGGTCTGTCCGGAGCTGCTCTGCTGATAGCCGCCCTGCCCCGACCTCTGATCCATAATCTGCTGGTACGCTTCCTGAACTTCTTTAAATTTCTCTTCCGCCAGATCAGACAACGGATTGTCTACATATGTGTCGGGATGGTATTTTCTGCTCAACTCCCTGTATGCCTTTTTTACTTCATCATCAGTGGCGCTCGGTGAAACGCCAAGCACCTGATATGGATCTGTCATCAAAAATCCCTCCTGTATTTTAATTTCTTTTGAATCTGTTTCGTTCTGCAGCGCTCCTGTCAGCCGCATGCCAGCCTTCACTGCTGCAGCGCTTCTTTCTTCTGCTGCTGAATCGCATCATAGCGATTCCACACCCCTGCATATAGTATATTTCCTAAAATGTCCTGATATGCCAGACAAGGCAGTTTTTGATAAGCAGCTGCCGCCTCCGCCATCTCATTCAGCAAAATTTCCCCAATCCACCCTTCAAAATTTTCCCTCTCTGTCTCAGCAAGCAACGGATTAAAACAGCCCTTTTCCCTGTCCTTCTCCAAATCATCATATGCATCCATCAAATAAATAAATCTGCCCAGATGATGTCCCATACAGCGAAACGTTTCCTCAAAAGCATCCCTGCGGTATAAAAAGAGCCGGGACATTAACCTGCCAAAGCAGTCTGCCAGGGAAAAAATATTTTTCTCACCCGCCTGTTCAAGCGCTGACAGTTCGTTCAGTGCTTCAAGAATCTCCTGCGCCTGTGCCGGATATTTTTCCTCTGCACACCGCTTTCTTTTCTGATAGATCTGAATGCCGAGCCACGCCTTTTTGGAGCGTTCATCCGCCCTGTCATCTTTCAGATGATACCAGGTAAGAATCATATTTAAATGCGCCGCATATTCGGTGATTTCATTGGTCAGCCGCAAATGCTTTTTGCCGGGATGAACGATGCAGCGCTCCCTCTTTTCCTGAAACGAAATATCATAGACAGATGATAAACACAAAACCAGAAAGGTCATATCATAGGTGAGCGTCATCCGCCCAGGAAATCCATACAGTCTCTTTAGTTCACTGCAAAGACCGCAATAGGTGCCATGATAGACATCATAATCCTTAATCTTTAATTCCGGTTTGCGAATCTGTACATAACCAAACACTGTTCTCTCCTTTCTCGCACAGCCGGCGCCTGACGACACGTTTATAGTAAACTACTATAACATATTTTGAGCTTTCTTTCATTAACTTTATGTGAAATTTACATGAATCCGCTAACCGGATCGGATATTGCAAAGCCGTGGTTTACCGGCCCATTTCCTTTTCCGAGGTCCAGCCCGTCTGCAAGGGCAAGCGTCAGATATTTTTTAGCCGCCAGAACCGCATCCTCCAGAGATGCTCCCTGCGCCAGCCTGGATGCAATCGCACTCGACAGCGTACAA
This sequence comes from Clostridiaceae bacterium, assembly GCA_021200535.1. Lineage (GTDB taxonomy): Bacteria > Bacillota > Clostridia > Lachnospirales > Lachnospiraceae > Butyribacter. The sequence continues at coordinate 9,512 of JAJQGL010000077.1, forward strand.
CCTGTTCCATGCGTATTCGGATTAGCAATCCGCTCACCATAGAACCATCTTCCTCCGGACGGCCGCCAAAGATAATCATTTGCGCCGCTTTGCAAATGGCCTCCCTTTAACAGCACGCTGCAGCCATATTTCCTTCCAATCCGCTCTGCTGCCTCCTGCATCTCCTGTGCCGACAAAATATCCCGTCCCCACAGCTTTTCCGCCTCCGGTATATTCGGTGTTACAACCTGTGCAAGCGGAAACAAAAGCCTCGTCAGCTCCTCAACCGCTTCGCCGCCAGTCAGATCCGAACCGCTTGTCGACACCATAACCGGATCAACGACTACATGTTCCGGCTGATATTTTTTCAGCACCCGTGCAATCACACGGATCAGGCCGGCATCCGCAGCCATCCCCACCTTCACCGCATCCGGGAAAATATCCGAAAAAACAC
>JAJQGL010000043.1 GCA_021200535.1 Clostridiaceae bacterium
ACAGGTTTTATAGTACCTGCAGAGATTTTTCTAATATTTAAGTGTCAAACTTCCGGGAACCTGCGTGACGATTCTCTTTCCGGCGAAACCGGATGAGCTGGCATGATGGCATTCCGCCGCGTGAAATGCTTCGGAATGGGGATTTGCATCATTGCTTGTTAAAATGTTACAAAGAAACCGGCAGGGTTTTGCATAAAATGAACCTGAGAAACACATATGTGCAATTATTTAGGGTAAAAATATCTAAAATTTATAGTGCAAAAGTCGTATTTTTTTGGTAAAATGGTACAGTACGGTTAAGTACATGCGTAAAATTTCTTAAAAATAGGAGGAAGATCAATGAGAAAATCAATTAAAAAACTGGTTGCATTGGCATCCGTTGGATTGATGGCGTTATCTGCAATCGTAACAGTACCGAATGTTGCATCTGCAGAAAGTTCAAAGGAAGCGCAGGAAGCTGGAGCGGCAGACTTTGACGAGGCTGGAGAGTACAATGCATACGTCCTGTTCCAGGTGTCAGAGAGCTGGGTTTTCAGAAATCAGTGGTTTGAAGAGGAAACAGGAAGAAATTCCGACTACTGGAACCAGATCAATTCTACTCTTGATGCAGATGAAACATATGCAGTAGAGGGAACGGTTACCGATGCAGAGATTAAAGGTAATGGAACATATACAATTAAAATCGAAGGTCTGAATGGTTCTGCATCTTATCCGGATGGAAAAACTCCTTCCGGTGAGCCTGCATTTTCTATTCTGGGTATCTCAACGGATATCCCGGCAAGCGCAAAGGATACCATTCAGTTTACAGATGTTTCTGTAAAAATTGACGGAAGTGAGGTTACTGTTCCGGCTGATTTAACTTATGATGATGATGCTCTTGCAGATCCGCAGACACTTACACTTACGCTTATTAATACGTATCATGAAGATTATCCGCAGATTACCGGCCCAAAGGTACCAAACGATTCTGTTGAGGTTACATTTACCATATCCGGTTTCAACTATGACAATCCGGATGCGGTTGCACCGACAGAGGAGGACGCAGCAACTTCAGATGATACTGCAGCAGCTGCAGACACTGTAGATGATGCAGATGACGACAGCAGCACTCCGATTGTTCCGATCGTAGTAGTAGTGGTTGTAGTAGTAGTGGTTGTAGTAGTTGTTGTGACCCGCAAGAAAAAATAATTGTTATTTCAGATAATGATTCAGAGATGAGATATGTTGTGTTTACCCTGATATCTCATCTCTTTTTCCCACAAAAGGGGTGGGAATATCGTATGGGCAAAGCGTAATTTGCCCTTTTTCTCTCAGGTTATGAATTTGTGAAAAAAGAGTGAAAAATAAATTTTTCACTCGGCAAATTTGTGACTGCACATTGCTTTATGCGCAAAAATGCGCAGAAATAAGGAAAGGTATGAAAATGCGTGTACATGGAATCTCTTAATTCCGGTAGTTTTCACGTACACTTTTTGATAGAATGATGGTAATAAAGTTCTGTCAAAGGGGTGGGAAATAACAAAATAAGGAGGTCAATATGAAAGAGGAAAAGACAGAGAAAAATGGCTCACAGGGAGTGCTGTATGTCATTCTGCGTGTACTTACCGTAATCACGGCAGCAATGATATTTTTCCCGATTGCTAACCCTGCCAGAGTCTGTGATGTAATCAGCAATAAGATATCACTGTTTACCAGTGCGATTTCTTACAATTCGCTGCTTCCGTCACCGTATCGAATCATCAAATCGGGTCAGATGGATGAAATGGTCATTGTCACTGCATACATAGGTGCGTTAGTTGCACTGATCGGTATTATCTTAATGGCGGCAGGCGCCTGCTGTTCCCTGGGTAATCTGAGACTGCAGAAGCTGGGGCTTAAGTTTTCCATTATTGGTTCTATAATTGATATTGCAGGATGTGCAGTATGCTATGTTGCCTATCTTATGGTTCAGCAGGGACCGGAAAACTTCCTTGACAAGATCGGGCCAAGGTTCCCGACCGGCGTGCTGGTCTATGGCGGTATTGCGGCTGTCGTACTGATTGCCAGCATTATTTTGATGGTTATTATGCCAAAGCCAGAAAAAGGTATGCGTTTTGAGATGGAGTCAAAGTTTAAATTATTCTTAATGTTTTTACCATTTGCATTTCTTGCATTCCTGTTCTGCTACCTTCCGCTCTATGGGTGGAGATATGCATTTTTTGATTACAAGTCAGGCGGAACCCTCTCGATGGATAACTTTGTCGGAATGAAATGGTTTACTTACCTGTTCACCAACAAGATGGTTCGTTCCGATGTAATCAATGTTATGAAAAACACACTGGGCATCAGTGGTCTGAACGTTATTACAAGCTGGCTTCCAATGGTCTTTGCAGTATTCCTCTGCGAGATGGGAAGCATGAAATTCCGTCGTTTTGTGCAGGCATTTACAACGATTCCGAACTTCATCAGCTGGGTACTTGTATATGCGGTAGCATTGTCTATCTTCTCTACAGACGGATTTATTAATACGTTCGCCATTCAGGCTGGGTTGATGACACAGGATGATGCACAGAGTTATCTGATGGGCGACCACCTTACATGGATTAAGATGTGGGGCTGGGGCACATGGAAAGGTATCGGCTGGAGCGCTATTATTTATATCGCAGGTATCTCCGGTATTGACCAGTCGCTGTATGAAGCGGCGACCGTGGACGGCGCCGGGCGTTTCCAAAAGATACGCCATATTACGCTTCCGGGATTGCTTCCAACATTCTTTGTATTATTACTGATGGCAATCGCTGGTATTTTGAGCAATGGTCTGGATCAGTATCTTGTATTTGAAAATGCAGATAACCATGACCATGTAAACGTATTGGATTTATATGTTTACAACCTGCTGGGCGAGGATCAGATCCCATTATCCACAGTGGTGGGTATGTTTAAATCAGTAATTAGTATTGTGTTGTTGTTTATGGCAAATGGAGCGTCTAAGCTGCTCCGTGGAGAAAGCATTATCTAGGAGGTGAATACACATGGCAAAAACAGCTCAAGAAAAAATTGATGCTAAAAAAGAAAAAGCTTATTACAAAAAACATAAAAAAATGTATCGTACAAAGCCGGGCGATGTTGTATTCAACATTTTTAACTATCTGTTTTTTGGACTTTTTACATTAACCTGTATCTTCCCGTTTTATTATCTGTTTATCAATACGATTTCAGAGAATGAGCTGGTTAAGAGAGGTATGGTAAACTTTTATCCAATGACGGGAAGTGCGGAAAGCGCTCATCTTGGAATCAGCTTTTCAAACTATATTGCAATCACCGAGGTAGGAGATCTTGGTCAGGCGTTTATCGTAACGATTGCTCGAACTATTCTTGGTACGGCTCTTATGGTTCTTGCATCTGCTTTTGTTGGTTACATTGCTACAAAGCAGGAAATGTGGCACAGAAAATTTTTCTACCGTTTTCTGGTTATCACAATGTATTTTAATGCCGGTTTGATTCCGTGGTATTTGAACATGGATTTGCTGGGATTGACAAACAATTTTCTGGCGTACATCATTCCTATGATTGTGCAGCCGTACAATATCATTCTGGTTAAGACGTATATTGAGTCTATTCCGGCAGAGCTGGAGGAAAGCGCATTTATTGATGGAGCATCCTATATGGTTGTGTTCCGCAAGCTGATATGGCCGCTCAGCAGACCGATTCTTGCTACGATTGCTATCTTTGGTGCGGTGGGTCATTGGAATTCCATGCAGGATTCCCTGTTGTTAATGCAGGGTAACAGCTCCCTGTTTACATTGCAGCACAGATTGTATAACTACCTGAATGAATCTTCAAACTTAGGTGCGTTGATGAGCCAGGGGGTAAGCGGTCAGGCAGCACAGAATGCAATGGAGCAGGCTTTAAATTCAAAGGTTATCAAGTACACAGTAGCTATGGTATCCGTAATCCCGATTTTCTGCGTATATCCGTTTATGCAGAGGTATTTTGAAAAAGGTATTATGTTAGGCGCTGTGAAGGGTTAAGAAATTCAAACAGAAACAAGACATTAAAAGAGCAATTATTATAAGGAGGAGAAAAAAGATGCCTAAAGGTTTATTCAAAAAATTGACATCTGTTGCGATGTCGTCTGCGATGGTTATCGGACTGACATCATGCGGTATCGGATCAAGCTCAAGCAGTGATGAATTGATCACACTGGACGTATACAGCCAGCTTGCAAACTTTTCCGGTGAACAGACAGGATGGATTGCTGATATTTTAAAGGAGAAGTTTAATGTAAAGCTGAATATCATTCCGGATGGAACGGGTGTGTATGAAACCCGTATGGAGAATGGTGATCTTGGTGATATTGTTGTATGGAGCAATGACTCTGACCAGTATCCGACAGCAGTACAAAATGGACTGTTGTTTGACTGGAACGAGGATGATATCCTTACTGATTATGGTTCATATATCAAAGAGAATATGTCTGCTGCCCTGCAGAAGAACCAGGAGCTGACATCTACCATTACAGATGGGGAGAGCGATACGCTGTATGGCTTTGGCCACAACGTAGCAACATCATCAGAGGATCATGAATCCTTCTTCTATACATGGGATGTCCGCTGGGATCTGTATAAAGAGCTGGGCTATCCGGAAGTTAAGGATCTGGATGATTTTAAACAGCTGATGAAAGATATGGTTAATCTTTGTCCGACAGACGATACCGGCGGAAAGACTTATGCAGTATCGCTTTGGCCGGATTGGGATGACGCAATGGTAATGTATGTAAAATCTACAGTAACTGCATACTATGGTTATGATGAGCTTGGAATTGGTCTGTATGATCCGGATACCGGAACATTCCATGGAGCACTGGAAGAAAACGGACCATACCTTGAGATGCTGAAATTCTACAACGATCTGTATCAGGAGGGATTACTGGATCCGGACTCCATGACACAGACATATGACCAGATGATTGAGAAGGTACAGAATGGTGGTACAATGTTCTCTATCTTTAACTATTCCGGTTCTCTTGGTTATAACAAAGAGTCCCATCTGAAGGAAGGCAAGTACATGTACTGCATGAAGCCAGAAGAGGCTACACCGATTGTTTACGGTATGAACCCACAGGGTGGAGACCGTATATGGTCTATTGGTGCAAACACAGAGTATCCGGAGAGATGTATGGAAGTTATTAACTGGCTGTGTACTCCGGAGGGAACACTGACAACAAACTATGGACCGCAGGGCGTATGCTGGGATTACGATGAGGACGGCAACACATACCTTACAGAGCTGGGTGCAGCTTGTAAGAAGAATACAAAGACAGAAATGCCGGATCCATATACCGGAACATTCCATGACGGAAGCCTTCAGATTACAAATACCACATGGTCTATTGATGCTTCAAACCCAGAGTCAAATGGTGAGACTTACAACAGTGACAACTGGAAGAATACACTCGAAGATACACAGTATGAGATTCAGGAAGACTGGAGTGAGAAAACAGGATGCTCTGGTATCAATGATTACATGGAGAGCAGTGATTATGTTTTAGCACCGGGAACTTCATACAGTAAAGGTTCAAAGTCTGAAGAGTTAAAAACAACATGGTCTCAGGTAACCACTCAGATCAAGAACAGCTCATGGAAAGCTATTTATGCAAAATCAGATGCGGAATATGAGAAGCGCGTCAATGAAATGATTAGCAAGTGTAAAGAATATGGTTATGAGGATTGTGTAACATGGTCTGAAAATGAGGCAAGCATTAGAAAGCAGTTAGAGGATGAAGTAAGGGCAACGGATTCTTCTTCAGATGATGAAGCAACAGATTCTTCTTCAGATGCTGAATAATTCATAATGATATTGATTAGGGATAGGGCTGTTTTTAACAGCCCTATTTTAAAAAAGCTTAATTGGTGCCGCAGGCTCCGCCAATTTGTGTCATTAGTTGCTCCCTGCGGTCACAACATGGAGGCGAAACAATGAATAATTTCTTTAGCATTGACGGTGGTTTATATAAATTTATGAGCAGACTGTTAGATATGTTAAAGCTGAATGTTTTGTGGCTGCTCTGCAGTCTGCCGATTGTTACAATGGGTGCGGCGACTACAGCGGCTTACAGCATAACGTTAAAGATGGTCGATGAAAGGGAAGGATATGTTGCAAGAACATTTTTTAAGGAATTTGCTGCGAATTTCAAGCAGGGTACGGCGCTTGGCATTATTCAGTTAGTAGCGGCATATGCAATCTATCTTGACTTTCAGCTGTATGAATATGCATTAAAATACAATACTGTTTTTCTTATTATCGGGGTAATTGCAATCTTAATGACATTTTTACATACAGTATATGCATTTCCGTTGATTGCCCGCTATGAAAATACATTGTTGAAATCCATGCGTAATTCCTATATGATTATGATCCGCTATTTTCCGAATACCATTTTTATGGTTATCATTCTTGTAGTAGAAATGATCGTTATTTTTTGGAATTATACGACTGTTTTTTTAGGTATATTGATTGGCCCGGCATGCATTATGCTGACAATTAGCGGGTTTGCTTTGCGGGCATTTCGAAAGGTTGAATACCAGAGCGAAGGAGAACATGCCGTTTCCGGGGATGAGGAATCGGAAGGAGAAAAATAGCTTGCCGTTTCTGAGGACGAAGAAGCGGAAGAGGAAGGACAGCTTGCCGTTTCTGAGGATGAAGAATCGGAAGAGGAAAAATAAACAGGCAGGATGCCAGAGCAATGGTAAAAATAAAAAAAGGAGGACAGGTATGATAAGAACAGGAAAAAAGATGATGTCACTGCTGATGGCCGGAACGCTTGTAGTGGGCAGCACAACAGCGTTGTCAGCATGTGGAAGTAAATCATCCGATGAAGTAGTTACGCTGGATGTTTTCAGCCAGACAGCAAATTATTCCGGAATGCAGGTGGGCTGGATGGCAGACGTTCTAAAAGAAAAGTTTAATGTGGAGCTGAATATTATTCCGGATGGAAGCGGTGTGCTTTCCACCAGAATGGAAAATGGCGATTTGGGAGACATTGTTGTGTGGGGCAGCGACGGCGACAGCTATGCGTCAGCGGTAGAGGCAGGGCTTTTGTTTGATTGGAATGAGGATGACCTGCTGACAAATTATGGCTCTTATATTGAGGAGAACATGCCGGATGCCCTTGCGAAAAATCAGGGAATTACAGAGCAAATTACGGATGGCGAGAGCGATACTCTTTATGGCTTTGCCAGCGGAGTGGCAACTTCGAGCGAAGATCACCAGTCATTCTTTTATAACTGGGATGTTCGCTGGGATTTGTACAAGGAGCTGGGTTATCCGGAGGTGAAAGACCTGGATGATTTTTTACAGTTAATGAAGGACATGAAGAAAATCTGCCCGACAGATGATTCCGGCAATAAAACCTATGCGGCATCACTTTGGTCAGATTGGGATGATTCAATGGTAATGTATGTCAAGGCAACGGCATCCGCTTATTATGGATATGATGAGATGGGAATTGGCCTTTATGATCCGACAACAGGCGAATATCATGGTGCGTTGGAGGAGGACGGCCCTTATTTGGAAATGCTGAAATTCTTTAACAAATTATATCAGAATGATTTGCTGGATCCGGATTCCATGACACAAACATATGATAAAATGACAGAAAAAGTGCAAAACGGCGGCGTGTTCTTTTCTATCTTTAACTATAGTGGTTCGCTGGCTTACAACAAGGAAGCACATACTTCAGAGGGCAAGATGATGTATTGCCTTAAGCCGGAGGAGGCTACTCCATTGGTATATGGCATGAGCACACAGGGCGGCACGCGTATTACCAGCATTGGCGCAAATACAGAATATCCGGAATTGTGTATGGAAATTATCAATTACCTTTGCACACCGGAGGGCAGCATGACAGCAAGATACGGCCCGAAGGGTGAGACCTGGGATTATGACGACGAAGGAAATACCTATTTTACTGATCTGGGTAAACAGTGCAACAGCAATGGGGAAACACAGATGACGGAGCATGATGGAACGTTCAATGACGGAAGCCTGCAGGCAGGAATAGAAACCTGGTCCATCGATGCAGAGAATCCGGATTCCAATGGAGAAACCTACAACAGTGATAACTGGAAGAGCAATGTTTCTGAGGCAGAGACAGAGATTGAGCAGGATTGGAGAGATTATAACGGTGTAGATACCATTACGGAATACTTTGAAAAGGGAAGCTATACGGTATCGCCGGGAAGTTCTTTTTCACTTGCCACAAAATCTGAGGAGCTGAAAACAGCGTGGTCACAGGTTACCAGTGAAATTAAAACCAGCTCATGGAAGGCAATGTATGCAAAAACAGATGCAGAATACGAAAAGATTGTTAATAAAATGATCGAAAAAGCAGATGCATATGGATACCAGGATTGTCTTGAGTGGCTTGAGGATCAGGCTGCACTGCGCCGGCAGACAGAGCTTGAAGAAGCGAGCGATTAAACTGTTTTCTGGATTTAAAGGCTGTGTGTGAAGCAAACTGCCTTTTTGGATTTGAAGGCTGTGTGTGAAGCAGCTGCCTTTCCGGATTTGAAGGCTGTGTGTGAAGCAGAGTGCTTTTTTGGACGGAAGGCTGTGCGTGAAGCAAAGTGTTTTACGAATGAATCAGCAGCGTGTTATATTGTCATAATTACCGGAATATCCGAATATACTGATTAAAGAAAAGGGGAAATCGGAGGTAGTTATGGCGAGAACAAAAATTGTGATATTACAGTTAAGAGAATTAATCTATACAGCCATTTTTGTCGGGATTGGCATTGTTTTGCTGATTATATTGGCAATTATGTTTTGGCCTGGCAAGGAAGGGAAAAATGAGCAGGTTTCCCTGGACCAGCAGACAGAAGAGATCTACGAGGCGGGCATTTACACGAAGGAAGTAAAAATCGGGGATACGACGCTGGATTTGCAGCTGTCGCTTGATGAGAACTGTGTAAAGTCTGTGGAGCTGATCAATCTGGACGAAAGCGTGGAGACGATGTATCCCCTTATGGAGCCTACGGTTGAAAAGATATCAGAGCAGCTGTCTGCCGGAAAGTCAGTAGACGAGATTGTTTTGTCAGAGGAATCACAGTATACAGAAAAGGTAATCGTTGAATCGGTGAGTGAGATGCTCAGGGAGCATGAGAAGCAGTAACTGGAAAACAGTAACCTGTAAAATCGGACGCAGCCTTAAAAAATAAAAAGCATCTGGTAATTTTCGGCGGACAGCCGTAATTATCAGATGCTATTTTGTGTAGAAGCGTTATAAATTTGAAACGCAGAGCCGAAAGAGATATTTGAAAGTGTCGGCAGCAGTGATGCATTTAAAACGCAGAGCCGAAAGAGATAATCTGTATCTTATACAAATATGAA
>JAJQGL010000036.1:0-9018 GCA_021200535.1 Clostridiaceae bacterium
GAAAAATCTGGTACAAAAAGTGAAAAGCGGCAGCGCAGAGATACCTGGGAAAGAAGCATAAATTTCCCCAAAAATGCCATACTATCTGCAAAAACACGGAGAAGCAGACAGGAGGCAAAAAAATGAGGAAAACGAAAATAATCTGCACAATGGGGCCGTCAACACAAGATGATGCTGTTTTGAGGGAAATGATGCTTCTTGGCATGGATGTGGCACGAATTAATTTTTCTCATGGAACCAGAGAAATGCATCAAAAAGACATCCAGAGAATCAAAACCCTGCGCGAGGAAAGGAATTTACCGGTTGCACTTCTCATGGACACAAGCGGGCCGGAAGTGCGGCTGGGGAATTTCGAACAGGGAAACGTTACTCTGTACGCAGGCGATCTATTTACATTAACTACCAGGGAAATCCCCGGAAATCAGCAATGCGTATCCATAACATACAAAAATCTGATTGATGATTTAGAAGAAGGCATGAAGATTCTTTTGGATGATGGATTAATTGAGATGAAGGTGCTGGAGCTGACTAAACAGGAAATTATCTGCCAGGTGATCAACGGCGGGCTGGTATCGAATCATAAAGGCGTCAATATACCGGACGCAAAGCTTTCCATTCCTTTTATCAGCCAAAAAGATAAAGACGACATTTTATTTGGCATTGACCAGGGAATGGATTATATTGCCGCATCCTTTGTCCGTTGTGCAGAAGATATATTGTCACTGCGCAGGCTGTGCGAACAGCACGGTGCCGGTGAAATTAAAATTATCGCAAAAATAGAAAACCGGGAGGGCGTAGATCATCTGGATGAGATTTTGCGCGTGTCAGATGGAATTATGGTGGCCAGAGGCGACCTGGGCGTAGAAATACCGATCAGCGAAGTACCGGTACTGCAAAAGGAAATTATCCACAAGGTATATAGACAGAAAAAAAGTGTAATTACAGCAACGCAAATGCTGGATTCCATGATGAAAAATCCACGTCCCACCAGGGCAGAAGCAAATGATGTTGCCAATGCGATTTTTGACGGCACCAGTGCGATTATGCTATCCGGGGAAACTGCTGCAGGAAAATATCCGGCGGAAGCGCTGCGGACAATGATTGAAATTGCAGAATATGCAGAGAATGCGATTGATTATCATGAACGTTTTTTGCTGCAGGGTAAGGTTGGCAAATCTGATATCGAAGATGCTATTTCCCATGCAACCTGTATGACGGCGCTGGATATTGATGCGGCAGCGGTTGTTACCGTTACAAAATCGGGGCGCACAGCCAGAATCATCTCACGGTACCGTCCGCAATGTCCGATTATCGGCTGCACGCCGGTACAAAGTACCTATTACCAGATGAATTTGCTATGGGGTGTAAAACCGCTTTTAATCCGCGAAGAAACTGACACGGAGCAGTTGTTTCAGAATGCAGTAGAAAGTACCCGGAAGGAAGGCTATATCAGCGCCGGCGATGTAGTGGTCCTAACCGCCGGGATTCCGCTTGGGGTTTCCGGAACCACAAATTTAATTCGGGTTGCCAGTGTTTCCGACAGATCGTGCGATATTGACAGAGAACAGGGAACAGGATAAGATAAAAGAAACGATATCACACGCAAAGGAGGAACGGGCTATGACATTTGAAGAGATTGTTGCAAAGGCAAAAAAACGGTTAGACAGAGTAGATGTCAATCAGATACAGGGCTTACTTGCCATTCAGATTAACATTACCGGAGACGGAGAAGGCATTTTTTATGTAGAAGTGAAAGATGGGGTTTTGTCAGTAGAACCATATGAATACTATGACCGGCAGGCAGTCATCACAATGAAATCAAAAAATTTTCTGGCGCTGCTTGATGGAAAACTGGATCCAGTGCTTGCGTTTACACTGGGCAAGTTAAAAATTGATGGAAGTGTAGAAAAGGTATTGGAGTTTAGCAAGCTGCTGTAAGAATAAAACCAGACAAATTTCACACTAACCGAGCAGGAGGCTGACCAATTATGGTTAGCCTCCTATTCGATGAACACATGAGACATGGCAGACGTCAATCCGCACAATGACCATGCCGGCATTCATGGCCTTCTCCGTGATGATGTCCGCCATGTCCGCCGCAATTCTCACCATGATGCCCTTCCTCATGGTGACTGCACTGAATATCCGGAACATAGGCAAGGCTTCCGGCGAGCAGCGCCTCTGCCGCAGCATCCGCATCACCTGTCACGCCGCCGTAAAGCTTAATACCCACAGCATCCAATGCTGCCCTTGCTCCGCCTCCGATGCCGCCGCAGATCAGAACATCTGCCTGCAATGCATTTAAGACCTCAGCCAGTGCTCCATGGCCCTGGCCGTTCGTATCAACGACTTCCGAGGATGCAATTTTGTTCTCCTCCACGTCGTAAATCTTAAACTGTTCCGTATGACCAAAGTGTTGAAACACCTGTCCGTTTTCATAAGTAACTGCAATTCTCATGATGTTTTCTCCCTTCGATTTTTGAAAAGTCTGATAAATTTTGTGTTTGTAGCATCCATCCGCACCGCAGAACCGATTCGCGCCGCTGCAAAGCCGGTATTCGCCGCCATCGATTTTTAGGGGACGGCCTTCTGTCAGCACATCCGCCAGCTTTTTTCGCGCAGAATCATATATTTTCTGCGCTGTGGTTCGGGCAACCTGCATCCGTTTGCTGCATTGCTCCTGGGACAACCCCTCCCTGTCAATCAGACGGATTGTCTCATATTCATCCACAGTCAGGATAACAGGTTCTTTTTCTTCCCCACTCTTTTCCGGCGCAAATTCCAATGTCTGAGGAAAATGACAAATCATTCTGCATTTCGTCGGTCTCGGCATCTGATCACCCCTTTACTGCTTTTTGCATTCGATCACCGCTGGCAATTCATCCAGCCGGCTGCTGTCCACGGTTTCGATTGTTCCACTGTCATAGGCTGCTGTCTGTTTATACTATCACGGTTTATGGCATATGTCAATAACCATACCGTCACATTATAATTCACGCTTTTAAAAATTCCCATCTGATCTTTCATTCAAATACAGGAAACATTGCTGTTTTTCATGCTTTGCCTTTCTGTAAAAGCTGGCTTCCTTTCATTCAAATACAGGGAACATTCCTATTTTTCTAATAAGCTTAAAAATTCCAAAATGCAATCTGTGTATTCATTTTCCCTTCTCCAAACAACATTCATACAATGAGATACATTCCAGCCAGATAATTTTATTTCATATAAAGAGCCCTTTTCCAATTCCTTTTTTACTACATCTTCATATAGGAAAGAAATACCAACTGACCTTAGTAAAAGATCTTTAATTGCATTCATATTCCCAACTTCAACAATCCCAGCAAATTCGCCGGAAACATGATTTTTACTATGTAAGATACTCTCAAAAATATCTCTGGTCCCTGAACCTTGTTCCCGTATAATCAGTCTTTCTTTAAAAAGGTCTGTCAACGTATTCGTTTTATCTTTTAATTTTGAATCTCTCCCACACACGGGGATAAATCTTGATATTTTAAAAGGATAACTCCTGTATTCCAGTTTGGAATAATTTCCTTCGATAAATGCAAAATCAATCTGCCCATCATCCAGCTTTTCCAATAAATCCTTTGTATTCGCAACATCCATATGCAAAGAGCTGTCCGGAAATTTCAAAAAAAATTTCTGAATCGTATCTGCAAGCAAAAATTCACCAATTGTCATCGTTGCACCAAACCTTATATTCCGCGTTTTTGATTCCAGAAAATGGATTTGCTGCTTTAGATAAATTTCCTGATTCTTCATTTGATTCATTGACTGAAAAACAGCCTCTCCCACTTCTGTTAAAGCAAGCTGCTTATTCTCATATAGAAATAACTTGCTTCCATAATATTCTTCCAATCTCTTCATCTGTGACGAAACTGCCGGCTGCGTAAGATGTAACTCTTCCGCAGCTTTCGTAAAATTCATATATTCACAAATGGTCAGAAAGGATTCAATTTTTGAATCTAACATAAACCCTCCATAAATTATTTTTATTGTTTTATAGATATTTATAATTTTCCATTATTATCCTTCTGTATTATACTATCAACCAGATGTTACATCAATACTATTTATAGAATGGAGATTATCATGAATTTTCTGAAAAAGAACTGGATGGGTATGGGGTTCTGTCTCATCCTTGCATTTGCTGCTTATTTCCTTGGCAAACAGTTTCCGATTATTGGCGGTCCTGTCTTTGGTATTTTAATCGGCATGGCCATCACCCTGATTTTAAAAGACAAAAGTAAGCTGGAATCCGGCATTAAATTTACATCCAAAAAGATTTTACAATATGCGGTTGTCCTTCTGGGCTTCGGTCTGAATTTAAATGTTATTTTAAAGACAGGCGCACAATCTTTGCCAATCATTATCAGTACCATCACAGTATCCCTTCTGCTCGCTTATCTGGTTAGTAAGGCCATACATATTCCCGGCAGGATTTCCACTCTTGTCGGCGTTGGTTCTTCAATCTGCGGAGGCTCTGCTATTGCAGCGACTGCTCCAGTCATAAAAGCGGATGATGAAGAAGTGGCTCAGGCAATCTCTGTAATATTTTTTTATAATGTATTAGCCGCTTTACTCTTTCCGCACTTTGGTTCCCTGATCGGTTTTTCACATTCAGGCGGGGAGGCTTTTGGCATCTTTGCCGGTACAGCAGTCAATGATACTTCCTCGGTAACCGCCTGTGCCGCAACCTGGGACAATATGTGGAACCTTGGAAGTGCTACACTGGATAAAGCTGTAACCGTAAAACTGACCAGAACACTTGCTATCATCCCAATTACGCTCGTGCTATCCTTTATGCAGGCGAAGAAAGAAAATAAAACAGGCTCTTCTTTCCGGTTTTCAAAAGTATTTCCATTTTTCATTCTCTTCTTCCTTGGCGCTTCTGTAATTACAACCGCAGCAACAAGCTTCGGTGTCTCCGCAGCATTCTTTGCTCCATTCAAGGAACTAAGTAAGTTTTTTATCATCTGGGCAATGGCTGCGATTGGGTTAAATACAAACATTATTAAGTTGGTTAAAACAGGCGGAAAACCATTATTGCTTGGCTTTATCTGCTGGTGCGGCATCACCGCTGTAAGCCTTGGGATGCAGCACGTCCTCGGCATATGGTAACTTTTACGGCCAATACATTATGGATGTTTCCGCAATATGCTCCACACTTCTAAAAATGCTCAAAAACAGAAGGGGAAGATAAGCCCTTCTGTTTTTTTATGCTTAAATGGAATAACAAAAAACTTATAATTCACTCTGTTGACTTTTTTACGGTTAAATGAGGTAACAAAAATTTTTAATTCACTCTGTTGACTTTTTTACAGTTAAATGAGGTAACAAAAATTTTTAATTCACTCTATTGACTTTTTTAAAAGGTTACATATAATTGTAACAATATTCGACCGACCGTCAGTCTAATAATAGGAGGAACATATGAGAGTTACAAAAAATGCAGCTGTGCGAAAGAATGAAATATTGGATATAGCAGAAGTCCTTTTTCACGAAAAAGGGTATGCCGTAACTACGATTGAAGATATTTTGAAGGAAAGCGGTATTGCGAAAGGCACGCTATATTATCACTTTAAGAGCAAAGAAGAGATCCTTCTAGCAATGATCAACCGTGAGATTGAACAAAGAGAACAATCTATGCGGCAAATTGCAGAGGAGCAATCCTTTTCTGCAGTAGAAAAACTGGTAAAGGTAATCCAGCTGTTATCCCACAGCGGAGCATTAGCGGAAGGACTGCATGAAAAAGAAAATGCTGAGCTTCACCAAAAAAGCTTTCAGCGCAGTCTTTTGCGGTATGCCCCTGTACTGACTGAAATTGCAGAACAGGGAATTGAAAGCGGAGAATTTTCCACGCCCTATCCACGGGAATGTGTTGAGCTGTTGTTTTGTGCTTCCCAGCTTCATGATCCAGGCGTATTTTCATGGACGCAGGAAGAACGTATGCAGAAGAAAGCTGCTTTTTTTTGGATGCTTGAAATAACACTTGGTGTTTCACCTGATGCAAAGGAAAGACTGTACCAGTTAGCCGGATTATCATAGGAGGTGTTTAAAAAGAATGCGTAAAACAAGAGAAAAAAGTACACTTATTTCAGGGGCAATTTATGCTCCCATGATGAAATTTATGCTGCCAGTTATGGCTGCAACATTCTTACAGGCAATGTACGCGGCTGTGGATCTGCTGGTAATCGGACGGTTTGTATCTACAGATGCTGCTGTCATCCAAAACGCAACCGCTGCGGTGGGAACCGGCGGCATGATTATGACATTAATTACTTATGTCATTCAAGGGTTGACCACCGGTATCACCGTCACACTGGGCAGGTTTATCGGTGCAAAAGATAGAAACGGCGCTACCAGGACAGTGGGTTCTGCCATCTGTATTTTTGCAGTTATGGCGGCAGCACTGACTTTGATAATGGAAATTGGAGCACCATATTTTTCCAGATGGATGAATGCGCCGGATGCAGAGCTAACGACCCTTTATCTTAGGATTTGCGGCGCCGGACTTATCTTCATTACCGCCTACAACGGAATCAGCGGTCTTTTTAAGGGCATTGGAAATTCTAATCTTCCATTGGTCTTTGTTGGCATTGCCTGCGTTGTCAATATTGCACTCGATCTGATATTGGTAATTGCAGCCGGGCTTGGTGTGGCAGGTGTAGCCATCGCCACAATCAGCGCACAGGCAGTCAGCGTGGTGCTCTCTCTGATTATCATCAGCCGCAAACAATTACCTTTTGATGTCAATAAGAGAACCGTTCGTTTTCATTCCATCGAAACAAAATTCATTCTTTTAGCGGGCGTTCCGCTTGCCACACAGGATTTTCTGACGAATTTTTCTTTTGTAGTGATCAATTCCGTAGCAAATCAGCTGGGCAGCGATCCCACTGTTTGGTCAGCCATTGCTTCCGGTTACTCCGTGGATAATAAGCTGACAGCCTTTATGATGGCTATCCCTGTTGCTTTTCTCCAATCTATGTCGGTTTTTACCGCTCAAAATGTCGGTGCAAAACAACCGGAGCGAATCAAAAAGGGGCTTCGCTACATGATTTTCACATCATTCGGAGCCGGGGTACTGCTTTCCCTGCTATGTTACCTCGGCGGCAGTGCGCTGGCAAGTATTTTTACCTCCGATGCCCAGTCAATATACTATGCAGCGGAATATCTGAAAGGCTATGCAGCGGATGCACTCATTGCCTGTCTGCTTTTGATGATAACAGGCTATTTTAATGGACAGGGCCACTCTACCTTTTCTATGACACAAGGGCTGATTGGCGCTTTCTGTGTTCGTATTCCGATTATACTGGGCATTTCTAAAATGGCGGACACAACGCTGTTTCAGGTTGGATTTTTCGGTGCAATGGCGACCTATACACAACTAGTTATCTGCATTTGCTTCTTCTTTTTCTTAAAAAGGAAAGACAGCAGGGAAGTGGTTTAAACGTATCTAAATTCACTCCACGTCAGCAATAACATTTTTATTTCTCCATACCCCGATTTTAGATGGCTCCATACCAGATTAACATTATATTCGGTGTCCATTTTATTGGACATATTAATTATTTTTCTATTCCTTTTGATATAATATTTTCATACGCCTATTATACCATGGATTATCTGATATCACAATTTGGAACCACCCCCGCCCATGCGGGGAATACTATAACGCTCATATAAGCGTTTTTGTCTTGCGCCTGATATTTTTATCAGGCAATCAAAAAAGCGCCCCAAAATAGAGCGCTTTTCAAATAAATGGCGTAATTTCTTTCACGTCTTTTAAAAATTGCTTTGCCTTTTTCATGAAAGAATTATCGCATAGGTACTCTATACCAGCGGGGGTAATCTGACAGTTTTCAAGCTGTGTGGGATACGGATATTTTGCGCCGTCAATCGTTACAAAAGTTATTCCGTCAATCAGGCCGCTGTTAAACATGTTCCAGATGATATAATTCCAGTACGTTTCAATACCTGCCTTAATGAGAACACTGTTGTATTGCAACATTTCGGGTTCTACATCTTCACCCTTCTTCAAGCGCACATATAAATACGCCAATATCTGATATACAATAACATGATAATCATTTCTTGCCATTATCCGCACCCCTTTTTACCGTTTCATACTGCTTTGATTTATCGTCATCATTGATGGCATCATCCGGCACTTTAGATGAATATCGCGGTCGTAGTTCATCCCTCTCGTCCAAAATAAAACCGCCATCAGGCAACTCTATAAGTGGCATATAATCACTTCCTTTCAATTACACTGTATCTAAATCCATAATCTTTAGCATTCTCTTTTAACCATTTACTATTTAGCTCATTCAACTTTTTATCTAAATCTGTACAAGCCTGCTGAAACTCTGTGTAACTAAGCTCTCCATTTTTCTGGGATCACCCCGCCCATGCGTGGAATACCCTTAATAGTTTAATCAATCTAATGTGAATCTAGGATCACCCCCGCCCATGCGGGGAATACAAGATTGAAGATTGGTATGATGATGGTCAAACAGGATCACCCCCCGCCCATGCGGGGAATACCATAGCTGATGTTTTTTGCCAATTTTTTATGAAGGATCACCCCCGCCCATGCGGGGAATACTCAATGAATCCGCAAAATAAAGCAGATGGGTCAGGATCACCCCCGCCCATGCGGGGAATACAGATATACGACTTTACAGACTCAAAGTCGGCAGGGATCACCCCCGCCCATGCGGGGAATACTAGTATTATTTCTGGTGGTAATAAGATGAAGTAGGATCACCCCCGCCCATGCGGGGAATACGTCTGTCCACCCTATAACTTCATTTTCTGTCATGGGATCACCCCCGCCCATGCGGGGAATACAAAATGCAAAAAAAATAGCTCAATATATAAATAGGATCACCCCCGCCCATGCGGGGAATACTTGATGAAATGATGGAAGATAAGTTCACATTTAGGATCACCCCCGCCCATGCGGGGAATACTTGATGAAATGATGGAAGATAAGTT
>JAJQGL010000036.1:9118-9302 GCA_021200535.1 Clostridiaceae bacterium
CACATTTAGGATCACCCCCGCCCATGCGGGGAATACGCTCATCTACAGTAGGTAGTGAGACAAAACCTGGGATCACCCCCGCCCATGCGGGGAATACTTACTACAAGGAAATTGTGGAAAAGATTGATGAGGATCACCCCCGCCCATGCGGGGAATACACTAAAAAGATCCCGTAAAATTAACC
>JAJQGL010000102.1 GCA_021200535.1 Clostridiaceae bacterium
ATTCTATCATAGATAGATTATTTGCACAAGAATTTTGAAAACGCTGTACTAGTATATAGGAAGTAAGCGACAGGCAAAACCATTAGATCGAAACAAGCTGCTGCAAAATCAATACAAAGAATTTTGCAGCAGCTTTTCTCTTTTAGTGAAATAAAACGCACAAAATCCGAACTTAACAAGTTCGGATTTTGTACACTTAAGTGGAGCTGAGGGGAATCGAACCCCTGTCCGAACCCGAATCCAACGTCCTTCTACTGTCATAGTCAGTGATTTTTCATTCCCTCTAATAGCCGCCCGCTGACAGGCTGCTATTTTCAGTAGCTTCATTCATTTTCTGCAGACGCAAAGCTTTGCCGGCAGAGTTTCCCGCAAGTCGATGCCGGTGATCCGAATGGCGGGGCATTCGGGCCGACAAGCTGCAACTAGGCAGCTAAAGCTAAATTATCTTCAGCGTTTAAATTTAAATTCGAACTTTTAACGTGGTGTCCGACCACGGACAGCTTCTCCGTCTTCAGCGAGCCCGTCGAAACCAGTACAACCCCCGGTTGTATGGAAAACGCTGTATCATTAGTATATGCATCTGGATAAAAAATATTCGCAGACACTTAAATAAGATATCACAGCAGACCTGTTTTGTCAAGTAATAAAATGCTTGAGTTTCCGCATTTTTATCCACAACTTCTTGATTTTATCATATTTGTTGTAAATAACTTTCAAAAAATAGCCAAAATATAAAGAATCTTTCAAACCGCCTTCCTAAACCGGAAAGAAAATTTATTGCCGATATTACTTATGGCATGCTTGCATCTAACATCTGTCAGCAGACAGCCTTATAGTTGACGGCAGGGTTTTTTTAGGATAATCTTATAGTTGCAATGAAAAAAAGCAAAGGTAAGTACACCTGTGTGCAGAAAAGAGAGTGAACATGAAGAGTGAAGAAATTATAGAAGAATATATCAGACTGATTGAGAAGTACCCGGAAGAGAACCGAAGAGGTGCAAAGCGGGTGCAGAGCTATCTGGACCATTCGGCTCTTTATTATCAGCGGCACAGCACCAGCAGATTTTATGCATTACAGATTCCTAAGGTTTTTACAAAAGAACAGATTGCAGCATTTGAAAAAATAACAGAGACCATGCATGGGATTTGCTGTAAGGTTATTTCAGAGTATCTGCACTGTGCGGATTACCGGAAACTGTTTCCGTTTTCTAAGGAGCTGGAAGAGCTGATTTTGGTGCCGAACCAATATGACGGACTGCTTCCAATGGCTCGTTTTGATATTTTTTATCAGGAAGATACCGGCAAATTTTATTTTTGTGAAATAAATACAGATGGAACAAGCGCGATGAATGAAGATCGTATTTTCAATGAGGCGCTGATTGTAAATCCGGCGCATCAAAGGATGCTGCAGAAGTACAGCATGAAAAGCTTTGAGCTGTTCGACAGCTGGGCGGATACATTTCTGGAATTGTACCAGACTTACGAAAAGGCAGAAAAAGGACGGCTTCCGCAGGTGGCGATTCTTGATTTTCTGGACAATGGGACAATACATGAATTTGAGGAATTTGCAAGGCACTTTCAGGCAAAAGGGATGCTGTGTGCAGTCTGCGATATTCGGGATGTTTCTTATCGGGACGGAAAACTTTTTACGCCGCAGGGAATGCAGATTGATGCGGTCTACCGCCGTGCGGTCACATCGGATATCATGAAACGGTATGATGATGCAGAGCCGTTCCTTCAGGCAGTCAGAGAGCAGAATGTTTTTTTGGCAGGTTCTTTCTGCACGCAGATCATTCACAACAAATGGCTGTTTTATATATTACATCTGGAGCGGACAAAGCGTTTTTTGTCAGATTCTGAGGCTGCGTTTATCGAAGAGCATGTACCGCGCACGGGACTGTTAGAAAAATCAGATGATTTTACGGAGCTGATTGCCAATAAAGATGAATATATTATTAAGCCGTTGGATTTATATGCGGCAAAGGGCGTCTATGCGGGGGTGGAATATGATGATGCGGCATGGAGGGGCTATCTGGAACAGCATGCGTCAAAGGATTATATTTACCAGAAATATTGTCCGCAGTACCGCACGAAAAATATCGATTTTGTGACGGGAGATGGTTCTGTGCAAAATTATATCAACATGGAGGGACTTTTCTGTTATAATGGAAAACTGGCAGGCATTTATTCCAGAATGTCGGCAGGAGACATTATCGTTTCTTATAAAAACGAAAGGACAGTGCCGGCATTGGTGCTGCAGGGAAATAGAAAGGATAATATATGATATGAGTACATTTGGAGTAACGCTAAAAAAAGTAGTAGACGATAGCTACGATATTGAGATTGGTTTTGAACTGGAGGAAACACTTCTTCGGGATTTGCAAAATGGCCTGGTGGGCAGTGTGAAAAAGTATGCGGTGGTCACAGACAGCATTGTAAAGGAGCTGTATGCGGAGAAAATCTGCAGGATGCTGCAGAGCGCAGGTTATCAGGCAGAGCTGTTTGTCTTTGAACAGGGAGAGAAAAGCAAGACCAGAAAGACAAAGGAAATGATTGAAGATGCGATGCTGGCACATGGTTTTCGGAGAGATTGCTGTATCATAGCAGTGGGCGGCGGTGTTGTAACGGATCTTGCCGGTTTTGTCGCCGGAACATTTGGACGGGGTGTGCCGTTCATCAACTATGCGACAACGCTTCTTGCGGCAGCGGATGCTTCAGTGGGGGGCAAGACTGCGGTAGATACGCCGTTGGCGACCAATCTGATTGGCTTATTTAACCAGCCGGAAAAGGTATATATTGATATTGCGGCATGGAAGACACTGCCGGAGATACAGATTTCCAGCGGAATGGCAGAAACGATTAAGCATGCGTGCATGGCAAGCGGTGAGCTGTTTGCATATCTTGAAAAGCATATGCAGGATTTGTTTTCTGTGCAGAGGGAAGTCTGTGAACATATTGCAGAGGAAAACTGCCGGATTAAATATCACGTTGTAGAAAAGGATGAGAGGGAAAGCGGGCTTAGAGAAATCCTGAATTTGGGGCATACGGTGGGGCGCGCTGTCGAAACAGTCAGTGATTACCGGCTTCACCACGGTGAGGCGGTTGCCATCGGTCTGGTCGCACAGGCAAAGCTTTCCGTGCGTCTTGGCTATATGACCGGGCAGGAGGCTGACCGGGTTGTACGGCTTTTGCAGCAGGCAAAGCTGCCGGTAGCAATTCCGGCATATATTGACAGGGAGGCATTGGTTCAGAAGCTTTATACAGACAAAAAAGTACGGGATGGCAGGCTTCGCTTTGTGGTTCAGAAGGGCATCGGCGGTATTGTGGAGTTTGAGGACGGCGTATTTGCAACGCCGGTCACAGAAGATGTGGCAAGAGAGATTATCCTGCAGCTGTGAAAACAAAAAATCCCATCCAAAATGAAAAAAACTTTACAAAAGCTCTTTACATTTTTTGAGGGGAAGATATAATGAAAAAGTGTTGCGAGAAACCACAAACTTGTAATGTGCAAAGAATGTGCGTAGGAATGGAGATTATTTATGAAAAACGGAATTGAAATCAGATGGCATGGACGCGGCGGCCAGGGAGCTAAGACGGCGGCGCTGCTTCTGGCAGATGTAGCATTTAAAACGGGGCAGAATGTACAGGGATTTCCGGAATACGGACCGGAGCGGATGGGTGCGCCGATTACTGCATATAACCGGATCAGTACGGATCCGATTCGTGTTCATTCCAATATATATCATCCGGATTATGTTGCGGTCGTGGATGAGACTTTGCTCGGAACGGTAGATGTGACGGCAGGGCTGAAAAAAACCGGTGCGATTATTGTAAATACATCAAAGTCCAGAGAAGAGATTGCACAGCATCTGGACGGCTATCCGGGAAAAGTGTACACGGTGGACGCCAGAAAAATTTCAGTTTCTGCGCTGGGCAAAAATTTTCCAAATTCGCCAATGCTGGCAGCAGTTGTTGCAGTCAGTAAGATTATGCCGAGAGATACTTTTATCGCGGAAATGGCAGCGTCGTATCAGCATAAATTTGCGAAAAAGCCAGAAGTAATTGAAGGAAATATGAAAGCGCTCGAGATGGCGTTTGATGAAATGGAGCGTTCTATGGAGCAGGACAAAATGGAGCGTTCTGCATAATGAAAACAAAGCATGCAGCCCAACGAAACAAGGCTGCGGCAAGAATGGAGAGTTTTATGCTATGAGAACGGATATTACAAAAATCAATGAAAAAACTCCGCATGATCAGCTGACAGAAGGACTTATGGTTTTTGCAGGAGGAACTTCAAAGCTGTTTCAGACAGGAGACTGGAGGACAAACACACCGGTTGTTGACGAAGAGAAGTGTAAGCAATGTCTTCTTTGCACACCGGTTTGTCCGGACGGATGTATTCCGGTAAAGGATGGAAAGAGACAGGCATTTGACATGATGCACTGCAAAGGGTGCGGTATCTGTGCTAATGTCTGTCCGTTTGGAGCAATTGAGATGAAGGAGGGAAATATTTAATGGCAATCAAAGAACGTATGTCGGGAAATGAGGCGGTTGCATATGCAATCCGTCAGGTTAATCCGGATGTTATGCCCGCATTTCCAATCACTCCTTCTACAGAAATCCCGCAGATGGTTTCTACCTATATTGCAAATGGAGAGATGGATACCGAATTTATTCCGGTTGAGAGTGAGCATTCTTCCATGAGTGCAACGATTGGCGCCCAGGCAGCGGGAGCGAGAAGCCTGACGGCAACTTCATCGGCGGGGCTTGCGCTGATGTGGGAAGAGCTTTTGCTGGCGGCATCAAACCGCATGCCGTGTGTGTTGACGCTGGTCAACCGTACTCTGTCCGGCCCGATCAATATTAACTGTGACCATTCCGATGGAATGGGGGCGAGAGATACCGGATGGATTCAGATCTATGCAGAGAATAACCAGGAAGCGTATGACAATTTTATTCAGGCGTACCCGATTGCGGAAAATGAAAAGGTTCATCTTCCGGTTATGGTTTGCCAGGATGGATTTATTACCAGTCATGCTGTGGAAAATATAGAACTTCTGGAGGACGAACCAGTCCGGGAATTTGTTGGCGAATATGAGCCGGAAGAGTATCTGTTAAACCCGGGAAAACCGATTGCCGTAGGACCGTATTCTGTCAGCAATTATGTGATGGAAGCCAAAAAGAATCAGGAGATCGCTTTAGAGCAGTCGAAGGAAGTGATTCTGGAGGTCGCCCGAAAATTTGCGGCGATATCAGGCAGGGAATATGGGCTGTTTGAGGAATATAAAACAGAAGATGCAGATTATATCATGCTGATTATGGGCTCTGCAGCAGGAACGGCAAAGCAGGCAGTGGATGATATGAGAGAGAATGGGAAAAAGGTTGGTGTATTGAAGCTGCGCGTGTTCCGCCCGTTTCCGGCAGAGGAAATTGCACAGGCATTGAAAAACTGCAAGGCTGTAGCGATCTTAGATCGCTGTGAAAGCTACAATGGCAATGGCGGTCCGCTGGGAAGTGAAGTGACAGCTGGTTTGTTCCGGGCAAAGGTGATGATTGAGACGGTCAATTATATATATGGTTTGGCAGGGCGTGATTTTACAGTCGGGGATGCAGTGGATGTGTTTGAAGAGCTGGAAGATATGATTGTGAACGGCAAAAAAGTGCAGCAGTATCAGTATATCAGACTGCGCAGTTAATCACGAATCGCTGTATCACTATCATTGGAGGAATAACATGAGTGACTATAATTTAAAAACAATAATGAATAAACCGGAGCGTTTTGTGCCGGGGCATCGCATGTGCGCCGGCTGTGGAGCAACGATTGCCGTGCGTGCCGTGCTCCGTGCCCTTCATGAAGGGGACAGGGCTGTGATCGGTAATGCGACAGGCTGTCTGGAGGTGTCATCTTTTACATATCCGTATACCTCGTGGGAGGACAGTTATATTCACAATGCGTTTGAAAATGCAGGCGCTACGCTCAGCGGTGTTGAGACGGCATACCGTGCCCTAAAAAAACGCGGGAGGCTTCCTGAGAACGAAACATTTAAGTTTATTACCTTCGGCGGGGATGGCGGAACCTATGATATTGGTTTTCAGTCCCTGTCAGGCGCCATGGAGCGCGGACATGATATGGTTTATGTCTGCTATGACAATGGCGCGTATATGAATACGGGTATCCAGCGTTCTTCTGCAACGCCGATGTATGCAGATACGACAACAACCCCGGTGGGGAAAAATTCTGTTGGAAAGATGCAGAACCGCAAGGATTTGGCGTCTATCATTGCAGACCATGACGTTGCCTATGTCGCGCAGACTACTTTTACAACAGATTTTAAGGATTTGCACAGAAAAGCAGAGAAAGCAATTTATACAGAGGGCGCCAGCTTTTTAAATATTATGACGCCGTGTCCGAGGGGATGGCGGTATGATACACCGGAAATCATGAAGATTTGCAAACTGGCAGTTGAGACGTGCTATTGGCCGATGTTTGAAGTAGAACATGGGAAGTGGACGCTTTCTTATGAACCAAAGAAAAAACTGCCGATAGAGGATTTTTTAAGAGAGCAGGGAAGATTTAAGCACCTTTTCAAGAAAGGGAATGAGGATTTACTGGTGCAATTCCAGCAGGAGGTCGACAGGCGTTGGGAGGATCTGCTGTATAAGTGTGCAAGATGATATGATTGCTTTATCAGGTATTAAAAACCGTAATGAATACTATGTTTTCGGGAGGTGGGTACATGAAAAAAAGAGTTTCTGTCTATGGGTTATTGCTGGCTGTCTGTCTTTTGTTTAGCGCTTGCGGGACAGACCCGGTAGCGGAGGAGCTGCGGCAGTTTGCAAATGAGGATATGTCAGAGGTAACGGAGAAGTATCAGAGCTTTGTGTCAGACTATCTGGATTTGGCGGGCTACAGCACAGACCCGCAGGAATATGCAGATTACATCAAAGAGACATTGCTGACCGATTTAGAGAGTATTTCAGAGGATTTGGATAATATTGAGACAGAGAGCAGTGAAATAACGGACTTAAAAGAAAAATACCGGACATTTATTGACGGATACTACAGTGCGTTTCAAAAGCTTGCCGAGGCGGCGGAGGAAGAGGATTCTGAGAGCCAGAAAAAGGCAGTGGAAGAGATTGATAACGGTGCAGAAGCCTTAGAGGCATATAATACTGCGCTGCAGGAGCTTGCAGATAAATATGATATACCGGTAGTCACTGCGCCGGCGGAATAAACCGGTAAAATGATTTTTGTTATTTGCACAGGAGTTTTGGATACGCTGAACGAGTACCCCGAATATTCATTATTCGCTGTACCAGATTGGAGTTAAAAATGCTAGCAGGATGGAAACGTCTGGTTCGGGAAAAGGGCGGTTTGGCGCAGTTTATCCGCTATCTGTTTGTCGGCGGAAGCTCCGTGGTTGTTGATTTTGCTGTTTTTGAACTGCTGCTTCATCTTCTGGGGATAGAAGATTTGCTTTTGGCAGGGGCTTTTTTGGTCAAACCGGAGAAAGCGGCAAATGCGGCGGCCGTTGTGATCGGGTTTTTATATAGCTTTATCTTAAACCGTACATGGGCGTTTCAGTCGAAGGATAACCTGTTTCGCCAGCTTGGACTGATGATTCTTTTGCTTGCCTTCAATACGGTCATCACCAGTGAGGCAGTTTCTTTTTTGGGGAGAGAGCTGGGAGTTGCGTTTGCTGTGGCAAAACTGACAATGCAGTTTGCGGTGGCATTGTGGAATTATATAATATACGATAAAATAATTTACAGGAGTTGAATGGTTTGAATGACATGCTGTCGGTAGTTATGCCGATTTACAATGAGACGGGCATTGCAGTTGGAGTAGAGCGCACCATGCATGTTTTGGAGGAAGCCGCAATCCCTTATGAGATGATTTTAGTGGATGATGGCTCCACCAATGGCAGTTGGAATGAAATGACAGATCTCACAAAGAAATACGATACGGTGACAGCGATTGCGCTGAGCAGAAATTTTGGCAAGGAAAGTGCTCTTTGTGCCGGATTGGATGCGGTACAGGGAGGATGCTGTGTCTGTATTGATTCGGATATGCAGCACCCGCCGGAGATGATACCGGAGATGTACCGGCTTTGGAAGGAAGAAGGCTATGAGGTTGTCGAAGGAGTAAAAAATGCGCGGAGCCGGGAAAATCCTATTTACCGTATTTGTGCGAAAACCTTTTATGCGTTGTTAAAAAAGATGTCAGGGATTGATTTGCAGAATGCTTCTGATTTTCGGCTGTTAGATGAAAGCGCACTGCAGGCATGGCACGCCATGCCGGAAAAGGAAACCTTTTTCCGCGGGATGTCGTCGTGGATTGGCTTTCGGAGGACACAGGTTTATTTTGACGTGTCGGATCGGGAAAATGGAAGCTCGAAATGGTCTGTGAAAAATCTGATTAAGCTGGCAGTCAATGCGATCACGTCGTATTCTTCTGTTCCGTTATATTTTGCGACAGGCTTTGGTGTGCTCTTTCTTTTCTTTTTTCTTGTGATGTTTGTGCAGACCATATATATGAAAGTAAACGGATATGCCCAGAGTGGATTTACCACGGTAATTATCCTTCAGCTGATTATTGGCACGGTTACCATGATCAATATCGGGATTATCGGGATTTATATAAAAAAAATTTACGAGGAAACGAAAAACCGTCCGCGCTATATTGTAAGACGGGTGGTCAAAGGAAGAAATGAGGTAGAAAATGGACACAGTAAATAATGTGTTTCTTTGGGGAGCAATTCTTTTTTGCCTGATTTGTCTGTATCAGATGCTGACAGCAGCACAAAAGAGGCAGGAAAAAGCGGCAGAAATGGCTGTTTCAGATCGTGCATACCTGATTTTGCTTGCAGCGGCGGCACTGGCGGCGCTTGCGGTGCGGCTCTGGCAGTTTGGCTCCGTACCGGGCGGCTTCAATCAGGACGGCGCAATGGCGGCAGTTGACGGAAAGGCGCTGGCGGATTACGGAACAGACCGCTATGGCATGAAGCTTCCAGTACATCTGACCGCATGGGGATATGGACAGATGAGTGCGCTGCTCTCGTATCTAATGGTACCATTTATCAGGCTGTTTGGCTTTTCGCCGCTGGTTCTCCGGCTTCCGCAGCTGATTGTAAGCCTTGCCGGGCTTATCTGCCTGTATTTTTTCATTCGGGATGTTTTCGGGAAAAACATGGCGCTGGTGGTGCTTTTGTTTGCAGCAGTGAATCCATGGCATATTTTACAGAGCAGATGGGTTTTAGACTGTAACCTGTATCCGCATTTTTTCCTGTTTGGCATTTATTTTCTGCACCGTGGGCTGCAAAAGAGATGGGCGCTGTATGTGTCTATGGTTTTCTTCGGGCTTTCTATGTATTGCTATGGAATATCCATTTATACAATGCCTGTGTTTCTGGTGATGGCCTGTGTTTATCTTCTGGTGACGAAACGGATTCGTATTCCGGATGCTGTTTTGTGCGCACTCGTCTATGTGCTGGTTGGCGGTCCGTTTATTCTGGTCATGATGATCAACTTCTTCCAGTGGGATACGATTGAGACGCCGCTGTTTACACTGCCGTATTTTTCGGAGAGCATCCGCTCCAATGATATATTGTTTTTCTCGGAAGAGATTGGCACGCAGCTGGTGGAAAACATCAAATCCCTGTTAAATGTGACGCTGCTTCAGGTGAAGGACCTGCCGTGGAATGACATCGAAGGCTTTGGCACGATGTACTTATTTTCAATGCCTTTTGTGGTGCTGGGCCTGGTGTCGCTTTGGAAACGGTATCGGAAAAATCCGGGAGCCATATTGCTCTTTTTCTTTCTGCTGACCGGAATTTTATGCGGCATCCTGACGAATGGCGTCAATGTGAATCGGATTAATATCATCTATTATCCGATTATGATTCTGGCAGGACTTGGCATTTTTGAGGCGGTGAGGTGGTTTTGGGTTTCCCGCTGGTGTCTGCTGGCAGTTTATGCCGTGTCATTCTGCCTGTTTGCCAATACGTATTTTACAACGTATGCAGCGGAAATCAGAGGATATTTCCATGGGGATTTTGGAGATGCGCTGGAGGCGGTAGAGGATGCAGAGGTTGATAAGTATTATATTACAAACTACTGTGATGCATCTGATCTGACAGAAATTTTAATTCTTTTCCACCATGAGATCGATGCAGAATATTTTCAGGGGAAAACAGATCAGGGGGAATTGCCGTTCGCAGAAAAATATACGATTAGTGATATGTCACAGATTACCGTGAATCCGGAAGAGAATGCGGCATATGTGATTTCAATGGATGAAATCATCTATTTTGATACAGCATATTATGATGTGCAGGAGTTTGGGAGCTATTGTGCGCTAACGCCGAAACAGTAAAGGGGATGTGCGCAGTGCGCCATCTGTTTCTATATGACAGCTCATCAAAACAGCTCGTCAAAACAGTTTATCATAACAGTTTATCAAGACAATTTATTAAGACAGTTCGTTTGTACCATCCTGTCTCTAAAAAAAACCAGGGCTGCTAAATGGTTATTTATTTTATCAATGGTGATAGAAAATGGCAGGCTCTGGCCTGCCGCTTTTTTTGGAATTTGTGCGGAAGCGTCACAAATTCCGTCCTGCCGGAGCGGAACCTGGTATTTTGCCGGTTCCGTTTGGTGTAAACGCTTCGGAATGGAGGAATTATGTATCAGATTACAGTGGAACAAAGTTTTGATTCGGCGCACTTTCTTTCTGACTATCAGGGGAAGTGCAGCAATCTGCACGGACATCGCTGGAGGGTGATTTTTGACATTCAGGGAGAAACATTGCGCACAGACAGCCAGCTTAGGGGGATGTGCGAAGATTTCTCGGATGTTAGAAAGGTGGTCCGGGATATGCTGGATGAATATGACCATACGCTTTTGGTTGAACAGGGAAGCCTGAAAGAGAAAACGCTGCAGGCAATGGACGAAGAAGGGTTTGCTATATTGCAGCTGCCGTTTCGCCCTACGGCGGAAAATTTTGCAAGGCATTTTTATGATTTGATTTCAGAGAAAGGATATCAGGTGGCGAAGGTTTCTGTCTATGAAACACCTAATAATTGCGCCTCCTATTATGTATCATGACAGAATATAAAGTAGTAGAAATCTTTTTGAGCATCAATGGAGAGGGACCTAAGGCCGGTGAGCTGGCAGTATTTGTCAGACTGCAGGGCTGCAATCTGAGCTGCAGCTATTGCGATACCGCGTGGGCCAATGAAGAACATGCCCCTTGTCGATGCATGACAGTGCCGGCGATTGTCAGGGAGGTTTGCCGTTTTGGCGTAAAAAATGTTACGCTTACCGGAGGGGAGCCTTTGCTGCAGCCGGAAGTGAAAGAGCTTTTGCTTGCCCTTACCAGGGCAGAGATGGAGGTTGAGATTGAGACAAATGGCAGTGTTTCATTAAAACCGTTTGCCGGATTGTCGGAAAACATCTCATTTACCATGGATTATAAGCTGCCGGGGAGCGGCATGGAGCAGGCGATGGACCGGAATAATTTTAAGGTGCTGACAGAGAGGGATGCGGTTAAATTTGTAGTGTCAGACAGACAGGATTTGCTCCGTGCCCTTGCGGTGGCCAAAGAGGATTTGTCCCAGAGTGGCTGCCAGATTTTTTTAAGTCCGGTTTTTGGAAAGATACAGCCTGATGAAATCGTAGCGTTTATGAAAGAGGAGCAGTTTACCAGGGCAAGGCTGCAGCTGCAGCTGCATAAGCTGATCTGGGATCCGGAACAGCGTGGTGTGTAGATAAAAAAGAAAGGCGTGATGGAAATGGCAATTAACACAGAGGCAATTAAAGAGCATGTAAAAGGAATTATTGAGGCGCTGGGTGATGATCCGGAACGCGAAGGGCTAAAGGAGACGCCGGAGCGGGTTGCAAAAATGTATGAGGAAGTCTTTGAGGGGATGAATTATACCAACCATCAAATTGCGGAAATGTTTAACAAAACGTTTGCAGACAATATGGATTTTGACGGTTCGGGGCAGGATATGGTCATTGTCCGGGATATTGATATATTTAGCTATTGTGAGCATCATCTGGCATTGATGTATGATATGAAGGTGTCGGTGGCATACATTCCGCACGGAAAGGTGATCGGGCTAAGTAAAATTGCCCGGATTGCAGATATGGTAGGGAAACGGCTGCAGCTGCAGGAGCGGATTGGCTCGGATATTGCGGATATCCTTCAGGAGATTCTTGACAGCGAGGATGTTGGGGTGATTATTGAGGGGACGCACAGCTGCATGTCCGCAAGAGGAATCAAAAAAGCATCGGCATCGACAAAAACCTATACCTTCCGCGGCGCCTTTAAAGAAGATCATGCGCTGCAGATGCGGATGGAACTATGATTATGCAGGCAGGGCTTTGACTATGCAGATGGAGCAGATATTTGCTGCCAGGCCGGCGGGGCCGGTATTATAGAAAGGAATGATAAAATATGAAAGCAATGGTATTATCAAGCGGCGGTATTGACAGTACGACCTGTCTTGGGATAGCAGTCGAAAAATATGGGAAAGAGCAAGTCGCTGCGCTGTCTGTTTTTTACGGACAGAAGCACGATAAAGAGCTGCAGGCATCGGATGCCGTTGCACGGTATTATGGCGTGGAACATGAAACGATTGACCTGAGTGCCTTTTTTTTGCACAGCAACTGTTCTCTGCTGAAACATTCAGATCAGCAGATTCCGCAGGAAGCATATGCAGAGCAGCTGAAATCGACCGATGGCAAGCCGGTATCCACCTATGTGCCTTTTCGGAATGGGCTGTTTCTTGCAGCGGCAGCCAGCATTGCGCTGTCAAAGGGATGCGATGTCATTTATTATGGCGCCCATGCTGATGATGCGGCAGGCAATGCATATCCGGATTGCAGCAGCGCATTTCACAAAGCAATGACAGATGCTGTTTTTATTGGAAGCGGGGAACAGCTTAAGTTAGAAGCGCCGTTTGTGGGCATGACAAAGGCGGAGGTCGTTAAAACAGGTCTTTCAATCGGGGTGCCATACCACCTGACATGGAGCTGTTATGAAGGGGAGGACAGGCCGTGCGGCGTGTGCGGAACCTGTATTGACCGGGCAGAAGCGTTTCGTTTAAATGGAATTGCAGACCCTGCAGCGAGGGAGGTATAGCGTGAAAGAGCAAATGGATGTGAGAATAGAGAACGGGATGAGTGAATATAAAAACAGGGAACAGGAAAAGAGCATTTCTCTTTTGGGCAGCCGGCAGACAAATTATCCGGATGATTATGCGCCGGAGATATTAGAGACATTTGTCAACAAGCATCCGGACAACGATTATTTTGTGAAATTTAATTGTCCGGAATTTACCAGTCTCTGTCCGATTACCGGGCAGCCGGATTTTGCCAATATCGTTATTTCTTATGTGCCGGGTGAGCGGATGGTAGAGAGCAAATCACTAAAGCTGTATTTATTCAGCTTTCGCAATCACGGTGATTTTCACGAGGATTGCGTGAACACGATTATGAAGGATCTGATTCGTCTGATGGATCCAAAATACATTGAAGTCTGGGGGAAATTTACACCAAGGGGCGGAATTTCTATCGACCCGTACTGTAATTATGGAAAGGCAGGAACATGCTGGGAGGAAGTGGCAAGAAAACGGTTGTTTGAGCATGATTTATATCCGGAACGGGTAGATAATCGGTGATTTTTTGTAAAAAATATACAAAAAGAATAGACTGATTTGACGAAATAGTGTACAATATATTAGTGAGAGTTCCTATTGCGTCTGTATTTTTTTGGCAGCGCATGCAGGCGCCATCGACAATGGATTCATTTTGTTTGTTCCAGCGTGCTGTATCATTGACAGTTAAGAAACAGGAAGGCAGATTTGCTGATTGTCATTGACACGCCGGGCCGGCAAATTAATGTGATAAGCAGAAAGGAATGTAGGCATATGAAAAAATTAAGCTTAAAGGTGGTCATACCACAGATTATTCTGGCAGTTGTATGTATTGCATCAGCTGCTTGGGGAATCAGCAGTATGCATAGTTTAAAGGAGGAGAGTCTGTCTCAGTCAGAGGAAAATATTGCGGCCATTCATTCGCTGGACACCCTGTCAACAAATTTTCAGATTATGCAGAAACTTTTGCTGACCCATTTCCTAACCGGAAATGAAGATCAGATTGTTGTGGTCAGGAACACCATTGATGAAACGATTGCAGATGTAGAAAATGAAATAGAAGAATATCAGCAATACGTTTCGGATGCAAAGGAAAAAGAAAATTACGCTGCTTTTACAGAAAAGTATCAGGAACTTTATGAATTGTATATGGAATCACTCGGATTGAGTGAGGAGGAGATGAAAGGAGACGCCATTGAGCTGGCGAATGGCGATATCGCAACGATTGAGGCAGAGATGGAGGACATGATTGCCACAATGATTGAGGACCGCCAGAACAACTCCGATGAATCGCTCGAACAGCAGGCGGATACGTTCAACCAGAGCATGATGATAAACTTTATTATGATTGTGCTGTCCGTTGTGATCAGTGTACTTGCTATTTTGTCGTGCTATATTACGATTGTCATGCCGACGAAGAAATCCATTCATAAACTGCGCGGCATTATCACAAAAATGGAGTCGAATGAATGTGACCTGAGTGAGAGAATACCGGTCAGGACAAAAGACGAGATCGGGCAGCTGGTGCAGGGAATTAATGCATTTTTGAACACGCTGCAAAATGTGGTTGGGGATATTTCACACAGCTCCGGCAATCTGGAAAATGTCATTGCCGATGTGACGGACAGTGTCGAAAGTGTCAACAGTAGTTCGAGAGATGTTTCTGAGGTTATGGAGCAGCTGGCAGCTTCGATGGAAGAGGTTTCCGCAACGATCTCAACGGTGGATGAGAGTGTGGAGAATGTGGAAAAAAGCATTCGTGAGTTTGCAAAAACCAGTGAGTCTATTCTGAATTATTCCAATGCCATGCAGACCAGGGCTGATGGTTTGGAGAAGAATGCGATTGAAAGCCAGAGTGTTACCGATCAGATGCTGGGCGAGATTATTGACAGCCTGAAAGCTGCGATTGAACACAGCCGGAGTGTTGAAAAGGTGAAAAACCTTACGGATGAGATTCTTTCAATTTCCAGTCAGACAAATCTGCTTGCGCTGAATGCGTCCATTGAGGCGGCGAGGGCAGGAGAAGCAGGAAAAGGTTTTGCTGTAGTGGCGGATGAGATCCGCCAGCTGGCAGATGACAGCAGGGAGACGGCAAACAATATTCAGACAATCAATGAATCCGTAATTGCTGCCGTGAATGAACTGAGCTCCAATTCAAATCATATTGTAGAATATATTCATGAAAAGATTCTTCCGGATTATGACGGATTTGTGGATTCAGGACGTCAGTACAACAAGGATGCAATCTATGTGAACAAAGAGATGAATACCTTTGCAGAGAAAACAGAGTCCGTTTTGATGGTGACAGAAAATCTGGTGAAATCCATCGAGGAGATTTCTCATGTCATCGAGGACAGCGCCATCGGGGTAGAGGATGCCGCAAAGGGAAGTTCCGCTCTGGCGCAGGAAATCCAGAAAATTCAGCAGGATATGGATATCAGTAAGGATGTGGCGCTTCAAATGAAAGATCAGTGCGACCGTTTTGAAAATGCGTAAGTATTTACATAAGGAGCAGCTGAAAAAATATTCCGGCGTTTTTGCCGGTTAAAAAGAACCGGACGGCAATGTGGGGTTGCCATCCGGCCTTTTTCTTGTTGCTTTTTTATTTGATATCATTTATCATATATCTGGAATAAAATGATTATTCCGGATGCACAATTTAATGAATATGGATTGTGATTCTTTTGGATGAAAGGAAATAAATCATGGATATTTTTAGCGTATTAACAGCTGTAGGCGGACTGGCATTGTTTTTGTATGGAATGCATATTTTGGGAGACGGACTGGCAAAAATGTCAGGTGGAAAGCTGGAGGCAATTCTGGAAAAATTCACTTCGAATCCAATTAAGGCCGTTCTTTTGGGAGCAGGTGTTACTGCGGTTATCCAGTCTTCTTCTGCAACGACGGTTATGGTCGTGGGATTTGTCAATTCAGGAATGATGACGCTGACGCAGGCAGTAGGCATTATTATGGGAGCGAATATTGGAACGACGGCAACCTCATGGATTTTGAGTCTGACCAGTATTGATGGGGATGGAATCATCATGCAGATGTTAAAGCCGACTTCTTTTTCGCCGGTCCTTGCCCTGATTGGCGTCAGTATGCTGCTTTTTTCGAAGAGCGACCGCAAAAAAGATATCGGAACCATTCTTGCCGGATTTGCCATTTTGATGACGGGAATGGATACGATGAGCAGCGAGCTCAAACAGCTTGCGGATATCCCGGAGTTCAGGGAGCTGTTTTTAATGTTTAAAAATCCGGTTCTTGGCGTGATTGCCGGTGCGATCCTGACCGCCGTCATTCAAAGCTCTTCTGCCTCAGTGGGAATTTTGCAGGCGCTTTGCCTGACTGGTTCGGTGTCATATGCATCTACCATCCCAATTATTACAGGACAGAATATCGGCACCTGTGTGACTGCATTGCTGTCCGGTGTCGGCGCCAGCAAAAATGCAAAGAGGGCGGCACTGATCCATTTTTATTTTAATATCATTGGTACGATTTTGTTTATGTCTGTGTTTTATTTACTGAATGCGGCGGTTGGATTTTCCTTTATGGACAAGCCGGCAAATGCAGCGGGCATTGCCGTGATACACAGTCTGTTTAATATTACGGTAACGCTTGTGCTGATTCCGTTTCGAAACGGACTGGTTCGCCTGGCTACGCTGACGCTTCGAGATGATGAGGAGGCGGAAGAAAGCAATGGACTGAAGCTTCTGGATGAGCGTTTTTTGGAGAAACCTTCCTTTGCGATTGCGCAGGCGAAAAAAGCTGCGGTCAATATGGCGCATGTTGCGGTGGATGCATTAGAACTGTCGATTCAGCTGTTTGACTCGTATGAAAAAAACAAAGCGAAACGGATTTTGGAAATGGAGGATCTGGTAGACCATTATGAGGATGAGCTGGGAACCTATCTGATGAAAATCAGCAATGCAGATTTGTCCAACAGGGATTCCCAGACCGTATCGCTGATGTTGCATTGCATCGGGGATTTTGAGCGTATCTCGGATCATGCATGCAACATTCTGGAAACAGCAAAAGATAAAAAAGAAAAAAAATCAGATTTTTCTGACAAAGCGAAGGAAGAGCTTGCTGTTTATGAGGCGGCTATCCGCGAGATTCTCAAAATAACCTGCACGGCGTTTGAGACGGAGGATGTCAGTCTGGCAACCAGGGTCGAGCCGTTAGAGGAAGTTATTGATACGCTCAATGATGAGATTAAAAAGAAGCATATTAAGAGATTGCGGAAAGGGAAATGCACAATAGAGCATGGTTTTATTTTGTCTGATCTCACAACAAATTTTGAGCGGGTTGCAGACCACTGCTCTAATATTGCTGTCTCTCTGATTCAGACAGGAGAGGATGGTTTTGAAGCCCATGAATATCTGGATAAGCTAAAGGAAGAAGATCATCCGGAATTTACGGCGAAGTATAAAGAATACCGCAAGAAATACAGGCTGCCGTAAGGGATAAGGTTTCAAAAATGCGGCAGAAGAAATGAGGATAGGTATGGCTCTGGTTTACATTGTAGAGGATGATACGAATATCAGGGAGATTGAGGAATTTTCCCTGAAAAATTCGGGTTATCAGGTGGAAGAATTTGACTGTGCCAAAAAGTTTTGGAACAGGATTAACGAAAAGCTGCCGGACATTATTTTAATGGATGTAATGCTGCCGGATGAAGATGGGCTGACTGCGGTCAGCAAAATACGAAAACGGTCTGATACACGAAGGATTCCGGTTATTATGGTGACGGCGAAAAGCTCGGAGATTGACCGCGTTAAGGGGCTTGATATCGGCGCTGACGATTATCTGGTAAAGCCGTTTGGCGTAATGGAACTGATTTCGAGGGTAAAGGCGCTCCTGCGCAGGACAAAGGATTTGGGCAGCAGTAAAAGCTTTGAGCTGGGAGAAATTTACCTGGATGATGAGAAGAGGCGTGTGTATGTGGGAAAACAGCTTGTGGAGCTTACCTATAAGGAATATGAACTGTTAAAATATTTTTTGCAGAATGCGGGGATTGTTTTGCAGAGAGAGGACATTATGGTACGTGTCTGGGGAACGGATTACGAGGGGGAGTCCCGTACGCTGGATATGCATATTAAAACGCTGCGCAAAAAGCTGGGAGAGGCCGGAAAGCATATTAAAACCATACGCAATGTCGGTTATCGCATGGAATAAAAGCGCAAAACGTTTCGGAGATTTTTAGAAAGACATGAAGAAAAAAATTAATTTTTATTTTTTCTTATTTTCTGCGGTATCCATTTTACTGGCGGTTATTTTGTCTAATATTGCCAGCTATACGATGCTGCAAAAGGAAGTATACTCGGATTTGGAGGCCTGTGCCCGTGCATTGGAAGGGACAGGCTCTTTTCAGGATGTGAATCATATATCGTATACGCATGACGGAGTTACCTTTCGGGTCACGCTGATTGCTTCGGACGGGGAGGTTATTTATGACTCGGATGCAGAACTTTCACAGGTGCAGAACCATAACCAGCGCGAAGAGGTTCAGGAGGCAAGGAAGTACGGAGAGGGCAGGGCAGTACGCCGGTCAGAAACCATGCAAAAAAACACCTATTACTTTGCTATCCTTTTAGACAATGGCTGTGTGCTCCGTCTGTCAAAGGATGCGAACAGCCTGTTGTCTGTTCTTTTGTCTGAGCTGCCCACACTGTTTATCATTTTAATTATTTTAATCCTGCTCAGTATTTATGTAACACATTTCCTGACAGGGAAGATACTTGCGCCGATCCAGCAGATGGCAAACAATGTGGATACCATAGAAATCAATGAGGTTTATAAAGAGATTCGCCCATTTATCCGGAGAATCCAGTCGCAGCATAAAAGCGTTTTGCAGAATGCACAGATGCGGCAGGAATTTACGGCAAATGTTTCCCACGAGTTAAAGACGCCTTTGACTGCAATTTCAGGGTATGCGGAGTTAATGGAAAATGGGATGACATCACAGCAGGATAACATCCATTTTGCAGGAGAAATTCATCGCAATGCGAACCGGCTGCTGGGATTGATTAACGATACCATCCGTCTGTCGGAGCTGGATTCGATGCAGTATGAAATGCCGGCAGAGAGGTTAGATTTAAGTGAAATTGCACAAAACTGCGTAAACACGTTACAGATAAAAGCAGATAAACATGGCGTAAAGTTGCATTTTGCCGGTCAGCCGTGTCTGATGAATGCGAGCAGGGAGATGATGGCGGAGCTGGTCTATAATCTGTGTGACAATGCAATCCGTTATAACAAAAAGGATGGAAGGGTTCTGGTTTTTGTTGGGGAAAACGAGGAAGGATGTCCTTTCCTGGAGGTAAAGGATACGGGCATTGGCATTCCAAAGGAACATCAGGAACGAGTGTTTGAACGCTTTTACCGGGTTGATAAAAGCCGCTCTAAGAGCACAGGCGGAACAGGTCTTGGACTGGCGATTGTTAAGCATATTGCTGTCCAGAATCAGGCAAGGCTGGTTTTAGAAAGCGAACCAGACCAGGGGACAAGAATCCGGATTATATTTCCGGCAGACAATGCATGGAGGTTAGAAGATGAGTGAGGCGATTGTTACATTAAAAAAGCGGGAGGGAAGAACCGTTAAAAGTGGAGGGGCATGGATTTTTGACAATGAAATTGCGTCCGTGATGGGAGCGTACCAGCCCGGAGATATTGTGATTGTACACGATTTTGACGGATATCCCCTGGGGAAAGGGTTCATTAACCCGCATTCGAAAATCAGAATCCGGATGATGACAAGAAATCAGGAGCAGCAGATTGACCGCCGTTTTTTGCGCATGCGTCTGCAGGCGGCATGGGATTACCGCAAAAAGACAGTAGATACCGGAAGCTGCCGGATTGTATTCGGGGAGGCGGATTTTCTGCCAGGGCTGATTATTGATAAGTTTCATGATGTGCTGGTGGTGCAGTCGCTGGCTTTGGGAATAGACCGCTACAAGGAGGAGATTGCAGAGCTGCTCCGGGAAATACTGGAAGCAGATGGCATTGCAGTCCGCGGGATTTATGAGCGCAGTGATGCCAAAGTCCGTCTGCAGGAGGGCATGGAGCGCGTCCGTGGGTTTATCGGGGAACCATTTGATACGGAAGTGCAGATTGAAGAAAATGGGGTAAAATATTATGTCGATATCGTAGAGGGACAAAAAACGGGTTTCTTTTTGGATCAAAAATACAACCGGAAGGCAATCCGCCGTCTGTGCAAGGATGCAAAGGTGCTTGATTGTTTTACCCATACAGGCTCATTTGCTTTAAATGCTGCCCAGGCGGGCGCAAAAGAGGTTTTAGCGCTGGACGCTTCGGAATCTGCCATTGCGCAGGCAAAACAAAACGCACAGTTAAATGGATTGGCAGATACGGTATCGTTTGCGTGCGCGGATGTATTTGAAAGGCTGCCGCAGCTTGAACGCATGGGAGAACAGTTTGACGTAGTCATATTGGATCCGCCCGCGTTTACAAAATCCAGAAGCTCTGTGAAAAATGCTGTAAAGGGATATCGGGAAATCAATCTGCGGGCAATGAAACTGATACGGGACGGAGGCTATCTTGCAACCTGTTCCTGCTCTCATTTTATGACATATGAGCTGTTTACCAAAACAATTTCACAGGTAGCTGCCAACACCCATAAACGCCTGCGTCAGGTAGAGTTTCGTACACAGGCGCCGGACCATCCGATCCTCTGGGCGGCAGATGAGTCCTATTACCTGAAATTTTATATTTTTCAGGTGTGCAGCGAACACTGATGTGTTCGTGCTGTTGATAAAAAAGTGTCTTCGACACTTCAACCGCCTGCGCGCAGGATGCCGCAGGCGGTTGGTATTATAATCTGTCTGCTATTTCGTAGATCAGTGTTTCGCTGTCTTTCCATCCGAGACATGGATCGGTGATTGATTTTCCGTATACATGTTCACCGATTTTTTGGCTGCCTTCTTCAATATAGCTTTCGACCATCACGCCCTTGATCAGTTTTTTCATATCGGCGGACAGGGTACGGCTGTGCAGGACTTCCTTGACAATACGAGGCTGTTCATAGAAGCACTTATTGGAGTTGGCGTGGTTTGCGTCAATCACGCAGGCCGGATTTTTTAAATTCAGTTTTTCGTACATGTCATGAAGAAGGCGAAGGTCCTCATAGTGATAGTTTGGCAGGGATTGGTCGTGCTTATTTACTGCACCGCGGAGAATGCAGTGTGTGAGCGGATTGCCCTCTGTTTTCACTTCCCAGCCGCGATACATAAACGTATGCTTTCCCTGTGCTGCAATACAGGAGTTCAACATGATGCTGAGCGTGCCGCTGGTTGGATTTTTCATGCCGCATGGAATGTCAATGCCGCTGACGGTCAGACGGTGCTGCTGGTTTTCTACAGACCGCGCTCCGATTGCGACATAGGACAGGATGTCCTGTACATAAGGCCAGTTTTCCGGATAAAGCATTTCGTCTGCTGCAAACAGTTCGCTTTCATTGATTGCGCGCAGATGCATTTTGCGCATTGCAATCAGCCCTTCCAGCAGATCTGGTTTTTTTTCCGGGTCGGGCTGGTGGACGATGCCTTTATAGCCCTCTCCGGTGGTTCTCGGTTTGTTGGTATATATTCTCGGCACAATAATAATTTTGTCGCTCACTTTTTCCTGTACTGCGGCAAGACGGCTGATATAGTCGCAGACGGAATCCTCGTTGTCAGCGGAACACGGTCCGATAATGACTAGAAATTTATCGGAATTGCCGGTAAATACATCGGCAATTTCCTGGTCTCTTTTTCTTTTTTTTGCTTTCATGGCATCGGACAGAGCATACTCTTCCCGCAGCTGTTCTGGTGATATCACTTCTTTTACATAGGTAACGCCCATAGCTTTTTGTTTCCTCGCTTTCTCGTTTTCATTGATAAAACTTTGGAGCAATATGTAATTTTTTCCGGAATATAGGATTTAGCTGAAATATATGGAATTTTTACAGGCTCCTTCTGCTACGTTATTGTAGGTCACTTTTTCTGGTTCGTCAAGTCTGCTGTGGATAACACTGTTTCCGGCGGGATATTTCCGGTTTTCAAAAAGTCGTTTTTTCGGTGCAAAAAGCAATGTAAAAATTTGGGTTATGACGGTCAAAAGTCGACAAAAAAGGCTTTGATTTTCTTTACTTTTAAAAGGAAAGGTGCTAAAATATTGAGCAGAATTTAAAATAAGGAGGAATAAACAAAAATGGCTAGAGCAAAACAGTCTATGGATGGAAATACAGCCGCAGCTCATGTAGCGTATGCGTATACAGAAGTTGCCGGTATCTATCCAATCACACCTTCCAGCCCGATGGCTGACTCCGTTGATATGTGGTCAGCAGCAGGCCAGAAGAACATTTTTGGCAACACAGTTAAAGTCGTAGAGATGGAATCTGAGGCCGGTGCAGCGGGTACCGTTCATGGTTCTCTTGCAGCAGGTGCCCTTACGACTACTTTTACAGCATCTCAGGGACTTCTTTTGATGATTCCTAATATGTATAAGATTGCAGGCGAGCAGCTTCCAAGCGTATTCCATGTGTCTGCACGTACCGTATCAACACATTCATTAAATATTTTCGGTGATCACAGCGATGTCTATGCATGTCGTCAGACGGGTTTTGCAATGCTTGCTGAGACAAACCCGCAGGAGGTTATGGACCTGAGTCCGGTTGCCCATCTTGCGGCATTAGAGGGAAAGGTGCCGTTTATTAATTTCTTCGATGGTTTCCGTACATCCCACGAAATTCAGAAGATTGAAAAATGGGATTATGAGGATCTCAAAGAAATGTGTCCGATGGATGCAGTGGAAGCGTTCCGCAGCCACGCTCTGAATCCGGAGCATCCGGCATCCCGCGGCTCCCATGAAAACGGCGACGTCTTCTTCCAGCACCGCGAGGCTTGTAATAAGGCATATGATGCACTTCCTGCAGTTGTTGAGAAATATATGAAAAAAGTCAATGAAAAGCTGGGGACAAATTATGACTTATTTAACTACTATGGCGCTCCGGACGCAGACCGCGTTATTGTAGCAATGGGTTCCATCTGTGATGTGGCAGAAGAGGTTATTGATTATCTGACCGCAAAGGGAGAAAAGGTAGGCCTGATTAAGGTTCGCCTGTACCGTCCATGGTCTTCAGAGGCAATCTTAAAAGTGCTTCCGGAGACAGTAAAGAAGATTGCTGTGCTTGACCGTACAAAGGAGCCTGGTTCTCTGGGTGATCCGCTTTATCTTGATGTTGCTGCAACGCTTCGCGAGGCAGGAAAGAATGACATCATCCTGACAGGCGGACGTTACGGACTTGGTTCAAAAGATACGCCTCCTTCTTCCGTGTTTGCAGTATACAAAGAACTGGAGAAAGATGAGCCAAAGGCACGTTTCACGATTGGTATTGTGGATGATGTTACAAACTTGAGCCTGCCAGAGGTTAAACCGGCTCCGATCACTTCAGCGCCGGGTACAAAAGAATGTAAATTCTGGGGTCTCGGCGGAGATGGTACCGTAGGTGCAAACAAAAACTCTACGAAGATCATCGGTGACCACACAGATAAGTACATCCAGGCATACTTCCAGTATGACTCCAAAAAGACCGGCGGTGTTACCATTTCGCATCTTCGTTTTGGCGACAATCCGATCAGAAGCCCATATTACATTAATCAGGCAGATTTTGTGGCCTGCCATAACCCATCTTACGTTGTAAACGGTTACAAGATGGTTCAGGATGTAAAACCGGGCGGGGTATTTATGATTAACTGCCAGTGGTCTGATGAGGAATTAGAATCCAAGTTAAATGCCGAGGCAAAGAAATATATTGCAGATAACGACATTCAGCTCTATACCATTAATGCGATTGACAAGGCAATCGAGATCGGTATGGGTAAGCGCACAAACACGATTCTCCAGTCTGCATTTTTTAAGCTGGCAGATATCATGCCGATCGACGAAGCAGTAGATTATATGAAGCAGGCAGCAAAGAAGTCCTATTCAAAGAAGGGCGACGCAGTTGTAGAGATGAACTACAAAGCGATTGATGCCGGTGTAGATGCTACGCATAGGGTTGAGGTTCCGGCTTCCTGGTCAAATCCGGAGGCAGATGCACCTGCAAAAGAGCTTTCAGGCCGTCCTGAAGTTGTTAAGATGGTGAAGGAGCTTCTTGAACCGATTTCCAGAATGGATGGCGACAGCCTTCCGGTATCTGCATTTATGAGCAATCCGGACGGACAGTTTGAGACAGGCGCATCTGCATATGAGAAGCGCGGTACAGCAGTAACTGTTCCTGTATGGGATCCGGATACCTGTATTCAGTGTAATAACTGTGCATTTGTCTGCTCACATGCAACGATTCGTCCATTCCTGCTGAGTGACGAAGAGGCAAAGGCTGCTCCGTCTAATATTAAATTAGCAGATACAAAGCCAAAAGCCGGCGAGTTTAAGTTTACAATGAGTGTATCACCG
Organism: Clostridiaceae bacterium; assembly: GCA_021200535.1. Taxonomy (GTDB): domain Bacteria; phylum Bacillota; class Clostridia; order Lachnospirales; family Lachnospiraceae; genus Butyribacter. The sequence goes on from JAJQGL010000102.1 coordinate 24,618, forward strand.
CTTGACTGCATGGGCTGCGGTGAGTGTATTACAGTCTGTCCAAAGGCTGCAGAAGGTGCGATTAAGATGGTTCCGCAGGAATCACAGGCAGAAGAGCAGCCGGTATTTGATTATCTGGTTGCAAATGTCGGCAAGAAAGACAGTGGATTTGCTGATACTACGCCAAAGGGAAGCCAGTTCAACCAGCCGCTGCTTGAATTCTCAGGAAGCTGTGCGGGCTGTGCAGAGACATCCTATGCAAGACTGGTAACACAGCTGTTTGGTGAGCAGATGTATATTTCAAATGCCACAGGATGTTCTTCTATCTGGGGTAACCCGGCAGCTACTTCGCCATATACAGTAAATAAAGATTCTAAGAAAGGTCCGGCATGGTCTAACTCATTATTCGAGGATAATGCAGAGCATGGTCTGGGTATGTATATTGGACAGAAGTATCTCCGTGAACAGGCAATGGAATCAGTAAAAGCCTGTGCAGATTCAGATAAGGCATCTGCTGAGCTGAAAGCCGCTGCAGACAAGTTCTTTGAGACAAAGGACAATACAAAGGCAAATGCCGCTGCAACAGAAGCGCTGGTAGCAGAGTTAGAAAAGGCTGCCGAGGCAGGCTGCCCGGATGCAAAAGCAGCACTCGGAAAGAAAGATTATCTGTCTAAGAAGTCTGTATGGATTTTCGGTGGTGACGGATGGGCATATGATATTGGATTCGGCGGTCTGGATCACGTACTGGCATCCGGAGAGAACGTCAATGTAATGGTATTTGATACAGAAATGTATTCCAATACCGGAGGACAGGCGTCTAAGGCATCCAACATTGGTGAGGTTTGTCAGTTCGCTGCAGCCGGTAAGGAAGTTGGCAAGAAGAGCCTTGCTGAGATTGCCATGAGCTATGGATATGTCTATGTGGCACAGATTGCACTCGGTGCAAATCCGGCACAGGCAGTTAAGGCAATCGCAGAGGCAGAGGCATATCCGGGTCCGTCTTTGATTATCGGTTATGCTCCATGTGAGCTGCACGGAATTGCCAAGGGCGGTATGAATCACTGCCAGGATGAGATGAAGAAGGCGGTTAATGCCGGATATTGGAATCTCTTCTCATTTAATCCGCAGCTGAAGGCAGAGGGCAAGAATCCGTTTACCTTTACATCTGAGAAGACAGCGAAGTTTGAAGGGTATCAGGATTTCTTAAATAACGAAGCTCGTTATACCCGTCTGATTAAGCCGTTCCCAGAGCGTGCGGAAAGACTGTTTAAGGAGTCAGAGGAAGCGGCAAAGGCGCGCTATGAGCATTTACAGAAATTAGTAGAGCTTTATAAATAATACAGGCATCAGAAAATCGATGTGATTTCTACAGTTTCAAACAGGAAAATCCACAGGGAAATGTTCTCTGTGGGTTTTTCTTTATCCTATTCAAAAGGAATGTTACCCAAACCTGAATACATTGGATATTAGGTTATTTTAGATTGAATGCAAAATCCATTTTGTAAAACAAAGCAGGAAAGAAAGGTGGAGATTTTTATGGAGTCACGGAAAGAAATGGCACAGAAGCTTTTTAAAGAGGGTTATAACTGTTCCCAGTCAGTATTTGCAGCGTATGCAGATCGGTATGGAATCGACAGGGAAACCGCGCTAAAGATTTCGGCATCCTTTGGAGGTGGGATGGGGAGAATGAGAGAGGTCTGCGGAGCAGTTTCCGGAATGTTTCTGGTTGCAGGCCTGGAGACCGGTTCGACAGACGGAAAGGATGCTGCAGGGAAAAAATATAATTATCAGATTGTGCAGGATCTGGCAGAGGAGTATAGAAAACAAAATGGTTCTATTATCTGCCGGGAATTGCTTGGCCTTGTGCCAATGTCTGGAAGAGCGCCGGAAAGCCCTGCAGACGCAGGGGCACAAAATACGGCTGCACCGCATACGGCAGAGCCGGCAGGGCAGAGCGCGGAAGGGGAAACGGGATTAAAGGCTGCTGAATTTAAAGATACTACGCCGGAAGCGAGGACAAAGGAATATTATAAAAAGAGGCCCTGCATGAAGCTGGTTGGGCAGGCGTGTGAAATTTTAGAGCAGATTTTATATGGCGGACAGATTCAGGAGGATTAAGCCTCTTCTGATTGTGAAGGGGGGATAATGGGTCCTCTGGTCAGCTCCGGTATGGGTTTCCGGCCTGACAGCCCGGCCTGTACCTGATTATACAGGTTGCCGGAGAACAGATCTTTTTGGTAGAGTGTTTCCGCATAGTGGAGTATTTCGGAAAGCTTTTTGCTGTCTGCCGGCGGATGTTTTTTATCGGAGGCATTTACGGAATACAGGGCATCGGTATAAAACGCCCGGATATTGCGTATGCCGTCTGCCGGTTTTGTGAGAACCGGAATGTGCCGTACCTGTCGCAGCAGGCTGCTTTTTTCTTTTTGAAAACCAAGAAGCCTTGCGTAAGGCGTCATATAAGGAAAACAGTCAGGACAGCTATCCGGCAGCTTTGTCATGGTGTCAGTGATTCCCAGTAAAATATGAAGTAATACGCGGCTAATCCGGCAGTAGGTGTATTGTTTTGTTTTCAGGGCAGAGACAAAATCAGAGAAGGCCTGATAGTTTGGAAGAAGCTTTGCAATGCGGTCAAGCAGCTCCGGCGTGATATCAGAAATGGCGGCATCCTGCCCTGTCAAATGGCAGAGACGGTAAAACAGCAGTTGGGAAAAATCATCCTCTGTCACAGGATAGTCCTTTGGATGCTTTTGTAAAAGAGAGCGGACCGGCAGTGGAACAGAGCCGCTGATCCGGTGCAGGAAGCCATCCGCCTGCAGGCTTTCTTGCCGGATAGCAGCCGCAGAGGAATAGCCATTGGTCAGCGCATCACAATGATAGCCGTTTCCATTGCGGCGGATGGTGAAGGGGGTCAGCGGGCTGTCAAGCATTTGCAGTGCCTTCAGGTATTCGATGGCAAGGATATTGTTCGGAGTGCCAAGGATTTTTTTGATTGTGGCTTCTGTAAGGGAGCCTGCAGGGAAAAAACGAACCAGAGCATTTTCTCTGGCGGCAGGATAACTGACGCCCTGTGCGGTTTGTTCTTTGATCAGAAGGTCAAAAGAGGCAGGCGGATGGTTAAGAAATTGTGCAATTTTTCGTAAAGCAGATAAGTCGCCGCATTCGCTGCCAAAACAGATGCCGTCGACAAAGCCGAGGGCAGTCAGCAGGCAGACGCCGGCTCTCGCAAACAGTGAGGCGCTTGCGGTGGAAAAACAGACGGGCAGCTCAAAGACAAAATCAACGCCGCACGCAAGAGCCATCCGGGTGCGCAGATATTTGTCTGTCCATGCCGGCGCGCCGCGCTGCACAAAATTACCGCTCATTACAACAACAATATTTTGTGCTCCGGTTTGTTTTTTGATTTCCTGAATCTGATAGAGATGTCCGTTGTGAAATGGGTTATATTCTGCAATGATTCCGATTGTTTTCATCTGCCTTATTCCTTTCTCCCAGGGTGTCTGGCGTATGGTTTGTTTAGCGCCCCGCTGCGACTGCTCTTTTTTGACCGGCACTCCCGGAAAAATATCCTGTGCATAAAGTCCGGTTATATACGAAACATTGTACTAGACAAAGAAAAATGAATCAAGTATACTTTATTATGTACGTTTTTAGCAAATGCACACAGGAGGACGCCTATGGAACAGGATTATGTCATTGTAACAGACTCAACGGCGAATTTACCAGTTCATATGATTTCGGAAAATGGGATCCGGGTTTTGCCGTTAAGCTATTATGTAGATGGACAGAAATACCAGGGCTATCTTCAGGGAGAAAATATTGACCTGTCCTCCTTTTATGCACGGATGCGGGAAAAAAAGGAGATTACTACCTCGCCTGTTTCGATGGCGGCTGCAAAGGAGCTTTTTGAATCCCTGCTGCAGGATGGAAAAGATATTTTTTATATTGCATTTTCTTCCAGCCTGAGCGAGACGTTTTTTACGGTATCTATGGTGCTGGAAAAGCTAAAATTAAAATATCCGGACCGGAAGCTCTATGCGGTGGATACGTTAGCGGCAGCTTTGGGGGAGGGGCTTTTGGTACATTATTGTATCGAAAACCGGAAAAACGGAATGAGCATTGATGACAACGCAAACTGGCTGCTGCATCACCGGCTTAAATTGTGCCACTGGTTTACGGTAGATGATCTTTTCTTTTTGAAGCGGGGCGGCAGAATTTCTGCTGCGACTGCTTTCGTTGGGACGACACTGAATATTAAGCCGATTATGCATGTGGATAATGACGGGAAATTGGTTCAGGTATCTATGGTGCAGGGGCGGAAAAAGTCTCTGGATACTCTCGTTGAGCATATGAAAAATAGTGTGCTTGAGCCAGAAAATCAGGTGATTTATGTCAGTCACGGCGATTGTCCGGAGGATGCAGAATACGTTGCAAAATTAGTCAAAGAACGGTTTCCGGTGAAAGAGGTTATGACTGGGATATTGGATCCGGTTATCGGAGCGCATTCCGGGCCGGGAACCATTGCATTGTTCTTTTTGGGGCAAGAGAGATAAAATACTTAGCCAGGCATGGCGGAAAGAGGTTTGTTATGAAGATTTTAGTTGTAAATTGCGGCAGTTCATCTCTGAAATTTCAGTTGATTGATTCAGAAACGGAGGAAGTTAGTGCTTCCGGACTGTGTGAAAGGATTGGCCTTGACGGAGCAATCACCTACAAGGCGCATGGAGAGATCTATGAGGAAGAGATTGCACTCCCGGATCATGGAGTGGCAATCCAAAAAGTGCTTTCCATGCTTTCGGATGAAAAGAAGGGCGTTTTAAAATCCCTGGAAGAAATTCATGCGATTGGGCACCGGCTGGTACACGGCGGTGAGAAGTTTTCTTCTTCGGTGGTTATTACAGATGAGGTAATCCGTCAGATTGAGGCCTGCAATGACCTTGCTCCGCTTCACAATCCGGCAAATCTTTTAGGGGTACGTGCATGTCAGAAGGTTATGCCGAATGTGCCGAACGTTGCCGTTTTTGACACTGCATTTCACCAGACAATGCCTGCAAAGGCCTATCTTTATGCCTTGCCAAAGGAATACTATGAGAAATATGGTGTCCGCCGGTATGGTTTCCATGGAACGAGCCACAGCTTTGTCTCGAACCGGCTGGCTGAAGTGGCAGGCTTGGAAAAGAGCAGTGCGAAGCTGATTATCTGCCATATTGGAAGCGGAGCGAGCATTACTGCTGTAAAAGGCGGAAAGAGCATTGACACCAGCATGGGCATGACGCCGTTGGAAGGACTGGTGATGGGAACGCGTTCTGGTGACATTGACCCGGCGATTATTGAATTTATCTGTAAAAAAGAAAATATTTCAGTAGAAGAAATGACGATGATTCTGAATAAACAATCCGGGGTGCTGGGACTTTCCGGGGTATCAAATGATTACAGAGACCTGTCTGACGCCATGGAAAGCGGCAATCAGGATGCGAAAAATGCATTGGATGTGCTGGTTTACCGTGCCATAAAATATATCGGAGCATATTTTGCGGCTATGGGCGGTGCAGATGCGATTGCATTGACTGCAGGTGCAGGGGAAAACAACTGCTGGATTCGCGAACAGATTATTAATGGGCTGGGTGCTTTGGGAGTTGTTTTAGACCCAGAGGCAAATCAGGTCCGGGGAGAGGAAAAGCTTATTACTGCACCGGAAAGTAAGATTCCGGTCTGGGTTATCCCAACCAACGAAGAGCTTGCGATTGCCCGTGAAACAGCCCGGCTGGTATAGTGTTTTTCAGGGGATTTTACGAACCTGGTAAAAATAATTTTTGCAATACATTCAGTAACGCATTCAGTGAAAAGTTCAGTGAAATATTTGCAGTGAAATGTTTGCAGCGAAATATATTGCAGTGAAATGTTTTGATAAAAAGATTGACAAAAAAACACAAAATTGGTATAATCGAAAAAGTGTTGTAAAAACGAAACAGGAATTTAGGAGGTGGAATAGAATGTCTATTTGTCCAAAAAATAAATCTTCCAAATCAAGAAGAGATAAGAGAAGAGCAAACTGGAAAATGTCTTCACCAAATTTGGTAAAGTGCAGCAAGTGCGGAGCATTAATGATGTCTCACAGAGTTTGCAAATCTTGTGGATCATACAATAAAAAAGAGATTCTTGCAAATGCAGAGTAGTACATCGAATATTAAGTAATTGGCAGTTCGCAGGATTAAAAAAATGAGGGCAGGGTTTAGCAGATATTTGGCAGAAGATTTGCAAGATAGCTGCGCCAGAAGCCTGTATTGACAGGATAATCGTCCGGCAATTCCCAAAATGCTGTTTTCTCTTTGTAGGAACAGAAAAATGGATGCCGGGCAGTTTTTATCTCAGGGATACAGACCTGTTCTGTTTTTTTTCGAATCGGTATGAGAGGGATAAATTGTCCCTCTTTTTTTGTGTAACAGGTTGCGGCAGTTGCCTTTTTGCGGCGGGCGCTGTCCATAAACGCCGCAACGCTTTTGTGGATGGCCACATCTTCGTCCGGCAGATAAAAATAGTTTGTATAATCGGAGAAAAAATATTTCAGTGTCCCATGATAGACAGGAAATTCGAATACTGCCTGCTGTTCCTGTAATGTGACAGACAGGGAAAGCGGAGGGAAAGATGCTTCCTTTATGGGAAAAGGAAGCTGCAGGGAGGCCTTTTTGGGCACTGCATCCGGAAGCTCTAATGTCAGACGGAGCATACGGATATTTTTTTCTACAGGATGCGTCTGGCTGTCATTTATAGAAAGACTGTTCAGGAAATTTTCCGTCAGAAGGCGGTCTGTACAGTGTGCAGAGAAATATTCGCTGTAGGAGAGCAGACTGCAAAGCTCCAGCATTTTTGCTACGTCCTCCCGGTTGTGCAGAAGCAGTGTCTTTTCTAACATTGCTGCATTTTGGGGCTGCAGAATTTTTTGCTGCATATATTCGGAATATACTGAGATCAGTTCACCGCCGGAGAAAGGATCGTTTCTTTGGATTCCCAGATAGCATTCCAATGCAGTCTGGCTGCATTTGTCCAGAAGCAAAAGCTGTTTCATCGGGCGGATTTTTGCCAGCAGATCAATCGAATATATGCCGGAATCGTCAGACAGGAGCTTCTGGCAATGTTCAGTCAGGGAGATTGCATGGCGTTTGCATTTTTTCAGTACATAGGGAATGTCAAAAGTTCTGCCGTTAAAATGAATGAGAATTGAAAATTGTTCCAGCTTTTCGAAAAAGCAGGATAAGATTTCCTTTTCGCTTTGGTAGTTGTCTGCGAACCATTGGCAGAGCTGCCATTGGTGATTTGCTGAATCAAAGTACATCATGCCAATGAGATAAAGGGAGGAAGCATTGGGGGAGAGCCCGGTTGTCTCAATATCAAAAAAAGCAATTTCCGGGTTTTCGGATATGGGAGTATAGGTATGCGTCGGGGCCGGGATTGGGGAGATAATCGTTTTCATAGGGTAATTCCTCCATATGGGATTCTTTTGTACGGTCTTGTCTATTCGTTTTTGGAAATGCCAAAATGCAGATATGCCTGTTCGGAAGCGACACGTCCCCTTGGCGTGCGCAGCAGCAGGCCGTTCTGCACCAGATAGGGTTCGTAGACATCCTCAAGTGTACCGGCGTCTTCGCCAATGGTGGCGGCAAGCGTTTCTAAGCCCACCGGGCCGCCGCCAAACTGATTGATCATGGTCAGAATAATATTGCGGTCTGTACGGTCTAATCCCAATTTGTCTACTTCTAAAAGGTCCAGTGCAAAATTTGCCACTTCTTTTGTGATATTGCCATCGTATTTGATTTGGGCAAAATCGCGCACCCGTTTTAAAAAACGGTTGGCAAGCCTTGGTGTTCCGCGGGAGCGCCTTGCCAGCTCCATTGCGCCTTCTGTGTCAATTTCGACATCCAGTGTTTTGGCGGAATGCAGGATAATCTGGCATAGTTGTTTGGTTGTGTAAAATTCCAGATGGCTGACTACGCCAAAACGGTCGCGGAGCGGGGCAGACAGCATGCCCGCCCTGGTAGTAGCGCCTACGAGTGTAAATTTTGGCAGGTCAAAACGGATGGAGCGTGCAGCGGTACCCTTGCCGATGACAACGTCAATCACATAGTCCTCCATTGCCGGATACAGCACTTCCTCTACCTGGCGGGGAAGTCTGTGGATTTCGTCCACAAACAGAATGTCGCCATCTTTGAGATTATTTAAAATGGCGGCCATTTCTCCCGGTTTTTCGATTGCCGGTCCTGCTGTTACACGCAAGCTGCTTCCCATTTCGTTTGCGATAATGCCGGCTAACGTTGTTTTTCCGAGTCCCGGCGGACCGTACAGCAGGACGTGGTCCAGAGCATCGCCGCGCTGCTTTGCAGCTTCAATGTAGACTTTTAAATTGCTCTTTACCTTATCCTGCCCAATATATTCATTTAAAGAATGGGGACGGAGGCTTGTCTCGATTTTGCTGTCCTCTTCCGTAAACTCAGTTGTGATCATTCTTTTTGCCATAGTTTTCCTCGTTTTTGAGTGGTTTTTCACACTATTTCGTGATTTTTGTCTTACAGTTCTTTACATGGTTCTATGATTTTTGTCTTATGGTTCTTTACATGGTTCTATGATTTTTGTTTTGCAGTTCTTTATATGGCTTTATGATTTTTTTGCTTTTTATATTTTCATTTTTTTGTATTACAAATTTTTCAGGCTGGCTTTTAACAGCTCTTCAACGCTGATTTCTGCCGACAGCGGTACCTTGTGGACTGCTTTGGCAGCGTCTGCTTTCGGATAGCCAAGCACAATCAGCGCTTCAATGGCATCCTGTACTGCCTGTCTGTCTGCATTTGCCTGTCCCGCTGTTTCTGCGGGTTCAGAGGAAACCGGCTCTCCGGCTGGCAGCATATCGTCCAGGTTAATTTTATCTTTTAGCTCCAAAATTAGTTTATGTGCTGTTTTGGTGCCAATCCCCGGAGCTTTTGCAATCGTTTTGGCATCTTCTGCGACAACTGCGTAGCGGATATCATCTGCCGTCAGTGTTCCCAGTATACCAAGTGCCGCCTTTGGGCCGATTCCGTTTACTGTGATCAAAAGCTGAAACATTTTCAGGTCATCTCTGGAAAGAAAACCAAAGAGCTGTAGTGCATCTTCACGCACATTCATATAAGTGTAAACAAAAACGGTTTCTCCGATGGGAGGAAGCGCATCTGATACAGACAGCGGTACGCTGACCAGATAGCCGATTCCCTGGTTTTCTATTACGATTTCCTGTGCATTTTCTATCATCGCTAAAGTGCCTTTGATAAAGCGGATCATAGTTTCCCTCATTTCTGCGCACGCCCTGCACATGTTCCGGCCCGTGCGTGCGCCCATAATTGGCCGGTGCTTTCGCTGTATTAGGAATGGTCCGGAAGCTTGCTGAACGTTCCATTTACGGTTCCAAGCCATCCTTCCTCCATAAATTTCAGAATTTCGTATGGATGAATGCCCAGCTCTTCAGAAATCTGCAGGGCATTGCTGTTTGGATATTCTTTTAAATACTGTACAATATCATCTAGCTGGTCCTCATCCTGGCTGCGGCAGTCGTTGCAGCACAAAGTATGGATTTTGGATTTAAAGATTTTGTGGCAGTGTTTGCAGACATTCGTATAAAGCATAATAATCTCCATTCCGGAGCGTTTCACAAGACAGGATGCCGTTAAAGCTATTTGTGACGCTCCTGCCCAAATAGCCAAATCCCCGGATTAAAACAATGTTGAAAACAGATTTAACACAGGCTGAATCATTTTGCAGGCTAATGGCCTGTTTAACCATTCTTTATAAGTCATTTCTTTGCTGATTGAGAAAGTGTTATGAAAATCATTGTAAATATCCTGCTGAATTTTTTGGCCGGACATCCAGATACCGTTTTCGTAATGCAGATAAAAACTGCGGTAATCCATATTGATGGTGCCGACAATAGCAGAGTTTTCCGTGGCAATCTGTTTTGCATGCATAAATCCCGGTGTATATTCATAAATGCGGACGCCTTCCTTCAGAAGCGGTCCATAATTGTAATTGGTCAGAAGCTTAGCATATTTTTTGTCCGGAATATTGGGAGTGATAATCCGCACATCCACACCCCGGTGTGCCGCTTCAATCAGACTTTGCCGCATGTAGTCCTCCAGAATTAAATACGGCGTTGTAATATATAAATATTCATCTGAAAAAGTAATCATTTGATTATAAATGCTTTCAATCGGATTTTTCGGATTATTTGCCGGCCCGTCTGAAATAACCTGACAGAAGGTGTCGCCCTTTGGCGGGAAAGTTTTTTTGTATTTCAGGTAATCGATATGTTCCGTGTCGTCTATACGTTCACTGGCTTCCCACATCTGCAGGAAAACAACAGTCAGATTCCAGACAGCATCGCCGCGAACACGGATACCGGTATCCTTCCAGATGCCAAAGCGGTCAACAAGGTTTGCGTATTCGTCTGCCAGGTTAAAACCGCCGGTAAAGCCGACTTCGCCGTCTACCACAATAATCTTTTGATGAGAGCGAAAATTCATATACAGGCCGCTTGTGTATTTGTGTATCGGATTAAATACATGCACTTCAATTCCGTCATGCTCCAAAATTTGGCGGAAAAACTTCTGTATGCGGATTGCCGCGCCAAAATCATCATAGAGAAACTTGATCTCTACGCCCTGTTTTAGTTTGCGCAGCAGAATTTCATATATTTTATCCCAGAGAGCGCCTTCAGCCACAATGAAAAAATCAATAAAAATAAACTCCTTTGCCTGTTCCAGTGCGCGGAAAATATCTTCAAATGCATCTTCTCCCATGGAATAATATTTGATGTCATTGCCCTGTGTCAGGGGGAATCCTTCGTTCACCATATATTTTACCATACGGCCTGCGATTGGCTGCTCCTCAATATATTGATTGAAAACCGTTTCTTCCTGCGTCAGAAATATTTCGCCATATGAGAGCTGTTTTAAGATATACTGGTTTGCTTTCTTTTTTTTGCCGCTTTCCTGTCCCCAAAGATAGAAGAGGATAAAACCGGACAGGGGAAGAAGCATGACAATCGATATCCAGGCGATACGAAACGACGGGCTTTGATTTTTATTTACCAGAGTAACAATCGCAATAATAGAGCAGATTTCCAATATCAGATAAAAATAAACAGAGCTGCTTTGCAGGAAAAAGGCAAGGCTTACAACAATCAAAAACTGGAACAGAACAACCAGTGCCGTTAAAATAATACGCAGCAGTCCGCTCAGGTTATTCTGGATTCTTCCTTTTAGCCCTTTGAGATAGCTTTCTTCCTTTTGTTCATTGTCAAAATAGTTCGTAGTTCCCTTTGTCTGGTTCTTTCGGTTCCATTTTTCATATGCCGCATCAGAACGCATTTTCTTTTCCATGTATATAACATCCCTTCTATGATGAATACCTTTCATTATACCCGATCGTGATTTTGAATGCAAGCGATCAACTGGTTCAGAGACTCAGCGCGGTGAAGCCAGGTGTGTTTTTTCAGGGTTTCTGTGTAGCCGGCGTCCGCTATGTACTGCAGCTTGTCCGGGTTTGCCAGAAGGGAGGCGGTAAGCTCCGGCAGGGAATCCATGTGATTGAGATCATAAAAAGCAATGTTTTCCCCGTCCTGAAAGCATTCGTCCAGATATTTGCTATGGTCAGAGAGAGACACGCTTCCGTTTGCCATTGCGTTAAATACCCGGTCGTGTGCGCCGTCTTTAAACCACGGCATTACATTTAGGGAGAGTTTTGCATCTGCCATCCGCTGCAGGCATTCGTGGGAAAAAAGCCCTTCTTCATAGCTTAAATTTTCCGAATGGCGGCATGCAAGACGATTCCAGCCCATGCCAAGACAGTGGACGCGGATGCCGTGGTCAACCAGAATCTGGACAGCTTTTGCGCGGTAGTAGCTGCGGATATACGTGTCAATAAAAATCATATTGGCAATGGCCTCGCAGATTTCACCGTTGGAAGCATCCGGAAATTCCTCGCGCAGACGGCGTTCCATTAATACATCATCCGGCGTGTCAGGACAGTCGATCAGCTCCTGAAGGATACTGCGGTAAAACTGAGCGTAATCTTTACCGAGCCGGTTGATGTATTTGTCAAAATCCTCTTTGGGCGTATAGTTCCCCGGAAAAACGATGTCATATTTCCGGCGGCTGACCGGCAGGTAATCCCCATTGGGAAACAGTGAGGTTCCGGCGAGCGGAAGAAACAGATTGTTTGTGATATCCGGATAAAAAGTTTTGATATATTTCAGGTGGTAACGGTCGATGGAGACATGATAATAATTCTTTGGGTGGATTGCGAGAAGCTCCGGGGCGTAAAAAGGATGATCCACGGTAATGTTGATACAGGGGATATCGCGCAGCTCCCAGAATAACTGTCCTTCTCCGTTATAGAGTGCTGTCTCCATGTGTAAACCGTCAAAATTAAAAGTGATGAGTACCGTGTCGGAATAACCGGCAAAATGAGCCAGCTTCTCACTGCTTTTTTCTTCATCCGTAAGATCGAACAGAAAAATCTGATATCCCCATAATTGAAAAGCCTTTGCCAATTCACGGGAAAAATACTCCAGCGTTTCCGTGCCGCCAACCATGAATACGATTTTATTGCGCATGTTTGTTCATTCCTTTCCTGGATGGTAAAAATCAGTTTGCCGCATTCGCGGCATCGTTTTAATTCACCTTCATACTTCTTGTGAATTTGTCATAAATAGATTATACTAAGTATTAGTATAAATGAAAAGAAGTGTTTTGGCACGCAGGAAATAGGAAAAAGGATTGCGGGAAGAAAGGACAGGGATATGGCAGAAAAAATGAAATTTACAAAGATGCATGGGTGCGGCAATGATTATATTTATGTGAATTGTATGGAAAAAGAACTGAAACATCCGCAGGAGGCAGCGCGGTTTGTCAGTGACAGGCATTTTGGGATTGGCTCAGACGGTCTGATTTTGATTTGTCCGTCTAAACAGGCGGATTTCCGGATGGCAATGTATAATGCAGATGGGTCGGAAGGGGAAATGTGCGGCAATGGCATCCGCTGCGTTGCAAAATACGTATATGATTATGGGCTGACGCAGAAAGAGCAGATTCGGATTGAGACAAAGAGCGGAATCAAATCGCTTGACCTTACGATTGAGCAAGGCAGGGTGGCGTTAGTAAAGGTGGATATGGGCGCCCCGATTTTGAAACCGGATGCCATTCCGGTCAGGCTGGAGGGGGATGCCTGTATCGCCGCCCCGCTGACAGTGGATGGAAAGGAATATGAGATTACCTGTGTTTCCATGGGAAATCCGCATGCAGTTGTTTTTGTCAGTGACACAAAACAGCTGCCGCTTGAAACGATTGGCCCGAAATTTGAGCATCATGAAATCTTTCCGAACCGGGTAAATACCGAATTTGTACAGGTGCTTAGCCGCAGTGAGGTGAACATGCGCGTATGGGAGCGTGGTTCAGGGGAAACGCTTGCCTGCGGCACAGGGGCATGTGCAACGGCAGTGGCCTGTGTGCTGAACGGAAAAACAGACGAGAGGATTACTGTGCATTTACTGGGAGGCGATCTGCAGCTGTTTTTTGACCGGGAAAAAGATACCGTCTGGATGACGGGGCCTGCCGCTGTGATTTGTGATGGGGAGATTGATATCAGTGCGGCAGAGTAAAAGAGGGTGCTGTTTTTGATAAAAAGAAAGGAAAAGAGGGATGTCTGTGAAACTTACAGTTCTGTTAGAAGAAATGGAATATCAGTGTATTCAGGGAAAGACGGATACAGAGATTAGCACGCTGGTGTATGATTCGAGAAAGGTAGAGCAAAATTCTGCGTTTGTATGCATCTCCGGCGCGGTTCGTGATGGGCATGAATTTGCTGCAGATGTGGTGCGGGACGGAGCCAGCGTTTTATTTGTCGAAAAACGGGTAGAGGTTCCCTTAGGTGTCACCGTGATTCTTGTAAAGGATACCCGTCTTGCGCTTGCGCAGGCATCGGCTGCTTTTTTTGGCCATCCGGCACGGGAGCTGACCACGATTGGAATAACCGGAACCAAAGGAAAAACAACGGCAACGTATATGGTGCGTTCCATCCTCGAGTCATCCGGTATTCAGACAGGTTTGATTGGCACGATTGAGACGATAATTGGCGACGAGACGATTGCGTCAGTCAATACGACGCCGGAATCTTACGTTGTGCAGGAGACCTTTCGGAAAATGGTGGATGCGGGCTGCCAGTGTGTTGTGATGGAGGTGTCCTCACAGGGGCTGATGCTGCACAGGGTAAGTGGTTTTGTATTTGATTATGGGATTTTTACCAATTTGGAGCCAGATCATATCGGGCCGAATGAGCATAAAGACCTCGATGACTATATCCACTGTAAAAGCCTGTTATTCAGGCAGTGCCGTCATGGGATTTTTAATGCGGATGACAGTCATCTTTCCCGCATTTTGGAGGGGCATACCTGTCAGGTGGAAACATATGGATTTTCAGAAACGGCAGATTTGGTTGCAACAGATGTTAAGCTGTTTGACAGAGGCGGTGCGCTTGGGGTTTCTTATCATCTGAAGGGATTGTCGGAGATGGATGTCGAGATTGATATTCCGGGTAAATTCAGCGTTTATAACTCGCTGACAGCGATTTCGATCTGCAGGCACTTTGGAGTGGAAAAGGAAAAAATTTTAAATGCTCTTGCGCAGGTGCGTGTCCGGGGAAGGGTGGAAATGGTTCCGGTTTCTCCGAAATTTACCCTGATGATTGATTATGCCCATAATGCGATGAGCCTGAAAAGTTTGTTGGGCACATTAAAGGAATATCATCCGAAGCGTCTTGTCTGCGTCTTTGGCTGCGGCGGCAACCGTTCCAGGGACCGGCGTTTTGAAATGGGGGAGGTTTCCTCTTTGCTGGCTGACCTGACGATTGTCACCTCGGACAATCCGAGAAATGAGGAGCCGGAGGCGATTATTCAGGATATTGTTACCGGTGTGCGGAGGGCGGATGGAGAATATGTGACGATAACAGACCGTCAGGAGGCAGTGCGTTATGCGATTGAGCATGCACAGGAGGGCGATGTTATTGTACTTGCAGGAAAAGGACATGAGGATTACCAGGAAATCCGGGGGAAAAAGTACCATATGGATGAGCGTGACCTGGTTGCGAATGTGGTAAAAGACGGAAATTTTATTTGCTGACAGGAAGCAAAAAGCATGTATTTGGGAAAGAGAGACAAATGTTATTTGCAGAAGTGATTGTAGATATATCGGTGAAAAGCCTGGACCGTCCGTTTCAGTACCGGGTACCGGAAGCGCTTGAGAAAGATGCTGTTGTTGGCGCTCAGGTACTGATTCCGTTTGGAAAGGGCGACCGCCGGATGAAGGGTTTTATTATTGGTTTATCCGGAAAGCCGGTATATGATGTGAACAGGACAAAGAGCATATTGCAGGTTGTGAAGCAGGGAGTGGTTGCGGAATCACACCTGCTTTCCCTTGCTTATTGGATAAAAGAAAATTACGGGGCGACAATGAATGATGCAATCCGGGCAGTGCTTCCGGTAAAAAGGGAGATTCGGGAAAAGGTTGACAGGCGGATTGTGCCGCTGGCCGACCGGGATATGCTTGAGCAGAACCGCGCTGTTTTTGAACAGAAGCACAATACGGCGAGAGTG
This sequence comes from Clostridiaceae bacterium, assembly GCA_021200535.1. GTDB lineage: Bacteria > Bacillota > Clostridia > Lachnospirales > Lachnospiraceae > Butyribacter. Next base: position 40,267 of record JAJQGL010000102.1, read on the forward strand.
CGGGTACTGGATGCGCTTCTGGCGCAGGATTCTCTGCAAAACGGGCTGGAATACAGTTCCACGCTAAAAAGTCTTAAGGTTTCTGCAGGCGTGATCTCAGATTTAGAGAAAAAAGGCCTGATACAGGTGCAGTCAAACAGGCTGTACCGCAATCCGCTGCACGGCAGTACGGCATCCGGGGAGAGGAAGAAGCTAAACCGGGAGCAGCAGGCTATCGTGGATTCGTTCCGCCGCGATTTGGAACAGGGAATCCGGCGGGAATACCTGATTCATGGAGTTACCGGAAGCGGAAAAACAGAGGTATACATGAATCTGATCGAATTGGTGCTGCAGCAGGGCAAACAGGCGATTGTGCTGATTCCGGAAATTGCCCTGACGTTTCAGACGGTCAGCCGTTTTTACGACCGCTTTGGCGACCGGGTGTCGGTTATGCATTCCAGGCTGTCAGCAGGCGAGCGGTATGATCAGTTTCAGCGCGCAAAGAATGGCGGATTGCAGATTATGATTGGCCCGCGCTCTGCGCTGTTTACACCGTTTGAAAATCTGGGACTGATTGTGATTGATGAGGAACATGAGACGAGCTATCAAAGCGAAAGTCCGCCGAAATATCATGCCAGAGAGGTAGCCCTGCAGCGCGGAAAGATGACAGGCGCCAGTGTGGTGATGGGTTCTGCAACGCCGTCTATCGAGGCATATTACCGTTGCCAGACAGGTCAGTATACGTTGTTTACCATGACAAAGCGTGCGGGGGATGCCGTGCTGCCGGAAGTAGAAATTGTGGATATGCGGGAGGAGATACAGGCAAAAAATTATTCTGTATTTAGCCGCACACTGCGGGAGAAGATTCAGGACAGGCTGAAAAAGCGCCAGCAGAGCCTTCTTTTTATTAACCGCAGAGGGTATGCAGGATTTGTATCCTGCAGGAAATGCGGGGAAGCTATTTCCTGCGAGAGCTGTTCTGTCTCCATGAAACCGCATCAGGTCAGGGGAAAGGTAAGCCTGCTGAAATGCCATTATTGTGGTGCAGAAAAACCGATGCCGTCTGTCTGTCCCAAATGCGGCTCCCGCTATATTGGAACTTTTGGGCTTGGCACACAACAGGTAGAAAATCTGATTTGTCAGGAATTTCCGGAAGCGAGGGTTTTGCGTATGGATGCAGATACTACGGCGGGAAAAGAGGGACACAGCCGGATTTTAAAACGATTTGCGGATGGAGAGGCAGATATTCTGGTGGGTACGCAGATGATTGTAAAAGGCCATGATTTTCCCAGGGTGACGCTGGTTGGAGTGCTGGCGGCAGATTTGTCGTTAAATACCGGAAGCTACAGAAGTGCGGAACGCACGTATCAGCTGCTTGCACAGGCTGCGGGGCGTGCAGGGCGCGCAAGCCTGCCCGGTGATGTGGTGTTTCAGACTTACCAGCCGGAGCATTACAGTATTACTGCTGCTGCGGCGCAGGATTACCAGTCTTTTTACCGGCAGGAGATTGCTGTCAGGCAAATCTTGCATTATCCGCCAATTTCCAATATACTGGAGATAATGGTGTTTTCTGGAATGCAGGAAAAGGCAAGGGAACTTTCCGGACAGCTGCAAAAGGAGGTGTCAGGCTGGGAAGGCATACAGGTACTCGGTCCGACGGACGCTTCCATTTTAAAAATGCGGGATGTATACCGGAGAGTGCTGTATATCAAATCGGCAGACTATCAGCTGCTGTGTCAGGTGAAGAATCATTGTGAGGCGTTTTTAAGAGAGCAGGAGAACTATCGGGACTGCAGGCTTACCTTTGATTTTAATGCGTGATAGCTTTTGCATCAGGCTGATCAGGAAACATGGGAATAAAAATATGGAAAGAGAGCGTGTTAAAAACAGACATGGTTTTTGAGAATGCGCTGGAACAGGAGGCAGAAAGTATGGCATTGCGGACAATTCGTACAATCGGTGATGAAATTCTGACGAAAAAATGTCGGAAACTGACAGAGATGAAGCCAAGATATCAGGAACTGATTGGGGATATGCTGGATACAATGTATAATGTGCAGGGGGTTGGACTGGCGGCTCCTCAGGTGGGGATATTAAAACAGATTGTGGTGATTGATGTCAGTGAGGAAGGAGACAGCTCGGTGATTCTGATTAATCCGGAAATCGTTGAACTGTCCGGTGAACAAACAGGGCAGGAGGGCTGTTTGAGCGTTCCGGGCAAGGCAGGGGTTGTCACAAGGGCCAATTATGCCAGGGTAAAGGCGCTCAACGAAAAAATGGAGGAAATTGTTGTCGAGGGGGAAGGGCTGTTTGCAAGGGCGCTGCAGCATGAGATTGATCATCTGTCTGGTGTGATGTATGTCTCTAAAGTGCAGGGTCAGCTGTTAGATACACGTCAGGAGGAAGAACAGGAGGAACAGTCTTGAAAATATTGTTTATGGGAACACCGGATTTTGCGGTGGACACATTGCAGACGCTGCTTTCGAGCAGCCATCAGGTAATTGGCGTGGTGACCCAGCCGGACAAACCGAAGGGAAGAAGTGGAAAGATGCAGTTTTCGCCGGTTAAAGAGGTGGCTGTAAATGCCGGTATTCCGATTTATCAGCCGCAGAAGGTACAGGATGAGGCTTTTTTGCACACGGTAAGGAGTCTCGGCGCGGATGTGATTGTTGTTGTGGCATTTGGCCAGATTTTGTCGAAAGAAATTTTAGACACGCCGCAATATGGCTGCCTGAATGTCCATGCGTCTTTGCTGCCGAAGCTGCGCGGAGCGGCGCCAATCCAATGGTCTGTGATTCAGGGAGAAAAAGAGAGCGGCGTGACCATTATGCAGATGGATGAAGGGCTGGATACCGGAGACATTCTTCTGGTTAAAAAATGTGTACTGGAACCGAAAGAAACCGGGGGAAGTCTTTTTGAGAAGCTGGCAAAGTTTGGCGGGCCGATGATTCTTAAGGTGTTAGAACAGCTTGAGCAGGGAACGGTGCAGCCGGTTCCGCAGAGAGAAGAGGAGCATACTTATGCAAGGATGCTTTCGAAGGCGAACGGGCAGCTCGATTTTCACAAGCCGGCGGCAGAGCTGGAGCGTTTGATCCGTGGGTTAAATCCATGGCCGAGTGCCTATTGCTTTGTAAAGGGCAAATTATTAAAGGTCTGGGAAGCGGATGTGATAGATCGCGAAGAAGCAGCAGATCCGGGAACGGTTGTCGCAGTCGGCCGGGATGATTTTATTGTCCAGACGGGAGAAGGCTGTCTGCGGATTTTGTCCGTGCAGCTGGAGGGAAAAAAACGAATGGAATGCGGAGCGTTCCTGCGGGGGTTTTCTCTGGCAGCAGGAGACTGCCTGACTGCCGAAAGAGAGGCTTGCAATGAATAATCCCAAACAGGCAAAAACAGTAAATATCCGAAAAGTGGCTTTGGATGTTTTTTTGGAGATTATGGAGGATAATGTATTCTGTGATCAGGCGCTCCACCATGCATTTGAAGTCTATACTTTGGAAAAACGGGACAGGAGCTTTTTAATGCGTCTGGTGGAGGGGACTGTCGAGCGCTGTCTGGAAATGGATTATATTATTGGCTGTTTTTCAAAGCTGCCGGTTTCGAAAATGAAGCCGGTTATCCGTGGAATTTTACGGCTCTCTGTATATCAGCTCTTTTATATGGACCAGGTTCCGGATGCCGCAGTCTGTAACGAGGCGGTGAAGCTGGCTGAAAAGCGAAAGCTGCACAATCTGAAGGGGTTTGTCAATGGTGTGCTGCGGGGAATTATCCGGGGGAAGGAAACCATTTCGTATCCGGATAGGGAACAAGATCCGTCTGCCTATCTGCAGCTGCGGTATTCTATGCCGGAATGGATTGTGACAGATCTTACAGAGCAGTATGGTGTAGAGAGGACGGAACGGATTTTTGCCGCTTTTTTCAAAAAGCAGGGGAACGTAACAGTCCGCTGTATGCTGAGTAAATGTTCGGCGGCACAGCTTACAGATTCTCTGCGGCAGCAGGGTGTGGCTGTCAGGTCGGGGGCATTGTTTCCGTTTGCGCTGCAGCTAGGGCAGTTCGATACGCTGACACAGCTTCGTGCATTTCAGGATGGGTTGTTTCAGGTTCAGGATGAAAGTTCTATGCTGGCAGGAGTGGCAGCCCAAATTAAGCCGGGCGATATGGTGCTTGATATTTGCAGTGCACCTGGCGGCAAAGCAATGCATGCGGCTGATCTGCTGGCGGGAACCGGCCAGGTGACAGCAGCGGATTTGACACAAAAAAAGCTGGATAAGATTAAAGAAAACTGCGGCAGGCTTGGTTTAAAAAATGTTCAGGTGGTTAGAAACGATGCAACGGTGTTCCGGGAAGAATGGCGAGGCATGGCAGATGTACTGCTTGCAGATTTACCATGCTCCGGGCTGGGCGTTATGGGACATAAATGTGATATAAAATATAAAACGTCAAGACGGGATGTAGAAGAGCTTGCCAGGCTTCAGCGAAATATTTTGTCGGCGGCGGTTCATTACTTAAAGCCGGGAGGCAGGCTGGTTTATAGTACTTGTACCATTCACCGGTTGGAAAACGAGAGGAATGCGGAATGGCTGGAGCAGGAGATGGGGCTTTGCCCTGTCTCGATTGAACAGGTGCTGCCGGACAGACTGCGTGGACTGACAGGTGAAAAGGGATATCTGCAGCTTTTGCCGGATATGGCAGGGACAGATGGTTTTTTTGTGTCATGCTTTCAGAAAAGGAATGCGGAATAATGCAGACGGAAAAATAGCCGGTTTGCGGGAATGAGGATAGAAACTTGGAATACAAAACAGATATCAAGAGCATGGATTATCCGGAGCTGCTTGCTTATGTACAGAAAGCGGGGCAAAAAAGCTTTCGGGGAAAACAGATTTATCAATGGATACATCAGCAGCTGGCAGCTGACTTTGATGAAATGACAAATCTGCCAAAGGGACTGCGGGAGGATTTGCAAAAGCAGTGCAGTCTTCGCGGGGCAAAAGCGGTGCAGCGCCAGACAGCATCCGATGGAACCAGCAAGTTTTTGATGGAACTGGCGGATGGGAATCATGTGGAAAGCGTGTTAATGAAGTATAAGCACGGAAACAGCGTTTGCATCTCCACGCAGGTTGGCTGCCGTATGGGCTGCCGTTTCTGTGCGTCGACGGTCGGCGGACTTGTGAGAAACCTGTGTCCGGCAGAGATGCTGGATCAGATTTATGAAATACAAAGAATTACCGGTGAGCGCATTTCTAATGTCATTTTGATGGGAATCGGGGAGCCTCTTGATAATTTTGACCATGTGGTAAAAATGATCCGTATGTTGTCCGATGAGCATGGGCTTAACATCAGTCAGCGCAACATTACATTGTCGACCTGCGGGCTGGTGGATCAGATTTATGAGCTGGCGAAAGAAAAGCTTACCATTACCCTGGCCATTTCGCTGCATGCGCCAAATGATGCGATACGCAGGGAGATGATGCCGGTTGCCATGAAGTATTCGGTTGCCCAGATCAGAAAAGCATGTGAAGTTTATTTTGCAGAGACAAAAAGAAGGATTACTTTTGAATACAGCATGGTAGAC
>JAJQGL010000045.1:0-15057 GCA_021200535.1 Clostridiaceae bacterium
TGTGGTCTCGGAAAGTCAGTAGGAGATAATAAAAAATTATGACATACAAACATAAATACGATAAGGAGAAATAAAAATTGATTTGTTTCGAGTTATTTTTTAGATAGCAGTTAAAAAAAAGACATGCTTGTTGTTGATGTCAATGAGGACGTTGATATCCCAGCGTTCCAACAGTTCATAAGTAGGCAGGTTGTCGTGCGCGGAATCCAGGCAGATGTTTTTTGGTGACAGTCCGCATAGATGGCGTCCAAAGTCATCAATGGCATAGAGGAAATTTTTGCTGTCGTGGCGTTTGGCATCAGTAAATTTCATCAAAAGGGGAAGTTCCGTTTTGAGAATGTTGTTCCTGCAGCAGAGCATGTATAAGCTATGTCCAAAGAACCCGAGGTTGTTGTCACAAAGGGCCGTTTTCACTGAGGATATCAGTGAAAGCGTCCACACATTTTTAGATATTTGTCAAGCGTTTTTTTGAAAAAAGTGAAGGAAAAATTTAATGGGATATTTATTGCTTTGGGAAATGTAAAAAGTTGAAATGTTACAAAAAAGCAGAGGTGAAAATAAAATTTCGGGAACGAAAAAAACCTATAAAATAGGGGCTTGGGAGTTTCCGAGAGGACCCTCGATTTATCATCAAAGGCGAAGCGGTGTCATAACCATTGGCTTCAAGCCATTATTAACAATTCTCTTTATTGTCAATTTCTTAAAGCTATTTAAGCACTTCCCAGTAACCACCTCTATTTGAACCAATTCTTGAAATCTCACCGTCACTTATCATTTCTGCCATATTCTGCTGAATCTGCCTAAACGATACTCCCAATTTACTCACTAACTCTCTTTGTGTGACCTTTGGATTTTCGTTAATTGCTTCTTTGATTCGACTCCAAAGATTGACATCACTATTGACATCACTATTGACATCACTGATGTCAATGTTTTCTACATCGTAATTCAAATTGGGCATGATAACCGTAAATTGATATCTGTCAGACCGAAAAGAAGGTTTCTTTTCTTCACTATAATTAATCTGAAATTCATATCCAGATATTATCTTCTCGAAACCACTGCCTTTTCTCTCCATGTATCCCAATCGATTGAAAACGTCCGCCAATACCGGATTCCTTCTTGTCGACGGAACAGACAATGGATCTCTTTCCTGAATTAAAGAACCATCCGGCATTCCTCCAGGTGAATATATTTCTATTCTGTCATCATAAATATCTATATGCACTTCTAAACATTTTATAAGTAATGCACCCGGTTCGCATCATACCTGTCTTCCTGTTCTTTCACTTCTCCGGGATAGCCTACGGGAAGTAGTGTAAACGCATGCAAATTCTCCGGCAGATTAAGGACCTTCCCAACAGCATCCATCCTCTCCTTAAGCGGTGCTATTCCAAGCATCACGGAACCAAGTCCCAGATGGTCGATCTCCAACAGCATATTTTCCACAGCGATAGAACAGTCAATCTGCGCATAGTCTGGGAAAATAATATCATCCTTATAAACAATAGCAATGACAACCGACGCATTTGCCGCGCAGCCTGCATAGGGACTGGTTTCACTTAGCTCTTTTATTTTTCCTTTATCCGTTACCACATAAAACTCCCATGGCTGCTGGTTGCCCGCTGATGGAGCCTGCATGGCTGCCCGAAGGATATTCTCAATTTTTTCCTGTTCCACCGCTTCATTTGTAAAATTTCTGATGCTCGTTCTGTGCTTTATCTCTTTCATCCCATATCCTCCATATTTTCCAACATATTCGTAACTGTTCAGTACCTTCACAGTTACGAGGTATATAATATACGTTTTCATACGTACTTCGCAGCAAGTGCGAAGTACTGCCCTGAATAATTACACATAATCTTTGTTCTCTCGGCACTGCAATCAGTAATATTCAATATTCTGTGCAAATTCAGCATTGCACTCGGCTATTTCCTTTGTTCCGTTGATATAATCCTTGTAAATCTCCCAGATATCCACATCATCCGAGCCATCAAGGGCTTCATCTTCCGGCTGCCACGATTTAATAAGCGCAATACGTTCTTCTTTTGTTGTGTCTGCTATTTTTGTACTTTTCATTATTAAAGCCATATAACCTCTACTTCCTATCCCAATTAGCAAACAAGTAGTTATCAAAAGCGTAAAACTTTGTTTCTCTATATGGAAACTGTCTATCAAAAGAACCTATATTTTTAATCAATGGGCTTCTGTCTATGTTCAAACTGTATTGTTTGCAATCCAACGAGTAATTGAGTTGCTTATACATTGAATAATTGAAGGATTTCCCAATTTTCAAATCATCGCAAATCGACGATAATTTTTCACTATCATAGATCGCAAATAAAACGACATTTATCCCAGCGACCATTGCAAATAACTCATCAGATACGCGCTTAGAATAGTAAATCACCCCACTAAATCCGTTTTTTTACAAGCCAACATGAGTAATTGCGGGAAAATATATTCGGACTTAAACGACCGAACTTCTGCGTCAATTTGGTGGGATGTCGCAATATTTAGCATGAGCATCTTAATGAACTACTTCATGTAATAAAGAAAATAACTTAGCACCATTAGAGTCTGCCGTATTGATGAATATAAGTGGAGCCCATTCATCCACCATTGCAAATGCTCTAAACTCATTTACGTCCAATGCACGATGTGTATTCTTTCTTACCACACCGCTCATCATAACAACTATACCACATTCTTCCAGCTTTCCTTTGATATAGCTGAAAGTATCTCTAGGATCTTTACATTTCAGACTTACCTAATATAATTATATCAAAAAATTTCAGCTTTGCACCAACTTTCTAAAAAAATCCCACTATCTACATTTCTGTAAATAGTGGGATAAAAATCTTTATATTACTATCCAAACCTCAGCTTCTAAGTCACACCATTGATTCCCCCGAAGGTATCCTCCCTGGCTTTTCCTATAAGCTGATGCCTGTGCATAGTCAAAACTCATATTAAACAAGTGAATTTCACCTTCTATTGAGTTTTCGCCTATTTTGCATTGATCGCTGCCTGTGCTGCTGCCAACCTTGCAATCGGCACACGAAATGGAGAGCATGATACATAGTCCAAACCAATTTTATGGCAGAATTCTACAGAAGAAGGATCGCCTCCATGCTCACCACAGATACCGCAATGAAGCTCTGGGCGCACTTTCTTACCCTTCTCAATAGCCATTTCCATAAGCTGCCCAACACCAGTCTGATCAAGCTTTGCAAACGGATCATTCTCAAAAATCTTAGCGTCATAATAAGCGTCGAGGAACTTGCCGGCGTCATCACGAGAGAAGCCATAAGTCATCTGTGTCAGATCGTTTGTACCAAAGCAGAAGAACTCAGCCTCTGATGCAATCTCGTCTGCCGTCAGTGCAGCTCTCGGAATCTCGATCATTGTACCAACCTGATATTCCATATCTACGCCAGCTGCTGCGATCTCAGCATCAGCCGTCTCAACAACAACCTTCTTGACATATTTAAGCTCTTTGATATCGCCAACCAACGGAATCATGATTTCCGGCTTGATTGTCCAATCTGCATGAGCCTTCTTTACATTAATTGCTGCACGGATTACAGCACTTGTCTGCATCTTAGCAATTTCAGGATACGTTACGGCAAGACGGCATCCACGATGACCCATCATTGGGTTAAACTCATGAAGTGATTCAATGATTGCCTTGATGTCCTCAATGCTCTTATTCTTAGCCTTTGCCAGTTTTTCAATGTCTGCTTCCTCTGTAGGTACAAACTCATGAAGCGGCGGATCCAGGAAACGGATTGTAACCGGATTACCTTCCAGTGCCTCATATAATTTTTCAAAATCACCCTGCTGGTATGGAAGAATCTTTGCAAGTGCTTCTTCTCTTTCTTCTACTGTATCAGAGCAGATCATCTCGCGGAAAGCAGCAATTCTGTCTTCCTCAAAGAACATATGCTCTGTACGGCATAGACCGATACCTTCTGCGCCAAGCTCACGGGCTTTCTTTGCATCTGCAGGTGTGTCTGCATTGGTACGAACCTTTAACTTTCTATACTTGTCAGCCCAAGTCATAATTCGGCCAAACTCACCGGCAATCGTAGCGTCAACGGTAGGAATAATACCATCGTAAATATTACCTGTCGTACCGTCAATCGAAATTTCAGAGCCTTCTGTATATGTCTTGCCAGCCAGCTCAAACTTCTTATTTTCCTCATCCATAATAATATCGCCGCAGCCGGATACACAGCATGTACCCATACCACGTGCAACTACTGCTGCATGAGAAGTCATACCACCGCGCACGGTCAGAATACCCTGTGCGGACTTCATACCTGTAATATCTTCCGGAGAAGTCTCAAGGCGGACAAGCACAACCTTTTCGCCCTTTGCAGCCCACTCAACTGCATCCTCAGCAGTAAACACAACCTTACCGCAAGCAGCTCCCGGAGATGCGCCAAGTGCCTTTGCTACCGGAGTTGCTGCCTTTAAAGCAGCTGCGTCAAACTGTGGATGAAGCAGCGTATCCAGGTTACGCGGATCAATCATGGCAACCGCTTCTTCCTCGCTTCTCATTCCTTCATCTACCAAATCGCAGGCAATCTTCAAAGCTGCCTGTGCTGTTCTCTTACCATTACGTGTCTGCAGCATATAAAGCTTTCTATCTTCTACAGTAAACTCCATGTCCTGCATGTCTCTGTAATGATCTTCCAAAGTCTGGCAAACCTCTTTAAACTGCTTAAATGCCTCTGGGAATTCCTGCTCCATCTGTGCGATTGGCATCGGTGTACGAACACCTGCAACGACATCCTCACCCTGGGCATTCTTTAAAAATTCGCCCATAAGCTTCTTCTCACCAGTAGCAGGATCACGGGTAAATGCAACACCAGTACCGCAGTTATCTCCCATGTTACCAAATGCCATGCTCTGTACATTTACGGCTGTTCCCCATGAATATGGGATATCATTGTCACGACGATATACATTTGCACGAGGGTTGTCCCATGAACGGAATACAGCCTTTACTGCTCCCATCAGCTGCTCCTTTGGATCATCCGGGAAGTCCTCGCCGATTTTTGATTTATATTCTGCCTTAAACTGGGAAGCAAGCTCTTTTAAATCATCTGCAGTCAGGTCTACGTCCTGCTGAACGCCTCTGTCCGCTTTCATTTCATCAATCAGCTGCTCAAAATATTTCTTACCAACTTCCATAACGACATCAGAATACATCTGAATAAATCTTCTATAGCAATCCCATGCCCAACGCGGGTTGCCTGACTTTGCAGCGATCGTATCCACTACAGTCTCATTCAGTCCCAGGTTCAAAATGGTATCCATCATACCAGGCATAGAAGCTCTCGCACCGGAACGAACAGATACAAGAAGCGGATTTTCCTTGTCACCAAACTTCTTACCTGTAATTTCTTCCATTTTTACAATGTACTCATTGATCTGTGCCTGAATCTCATCGTTAATCTCACGGCCATCCTCATAATACTGTGTACAAGCCTCTGTAGTAATCGTAAAACCCTGTGGTACCGGAAGCCCCAGGCTTGTCATCTCAGCAAGGTTTGCACCCTTACCACCAAGAAGCTCACGCATGTTTGCGTTGCCTTCGCTGAACAAATAAACCCATTTGTTTGCCATTGAATCGTTACCTCCTAATAATTGTAATAATTTGCGAATAATTTTCGCACCGTTGACTTATGCAAACACCACTGTGTTATTCTCCCTAAAGATACACACAGCCGGGCGCACTTCACCCACTATCTGCTAAGCCGCTGTAAACAAGTATAACATAGAATCCATTCCCCTGAAAAGGCTTTTTTCACATTTTTGGGTTTTTTTTTCGCCTGTTTGCTGCTCGGAAAAAGCTTCATCTGCGCGGCCGCACACAGCCCGCAATATTCTATCTATTCACTGTACTAACTTGCTTTCGCCGTCTCGTATGCCTCTTTATAGCTAAGAACTTTTGATACATAAGATTTACAATAGGATGGCACGCCTCCATTCCGTTTGACCGCACCACTTCCTGCATTGTATGCAGCCAGAGCCAGTTCTTCATCCCCGTCAAATTCTTCCAGCTTCTGGGCGATGCATTTCGCACCTCCCATAATATTCTGTTCCGGATCGTATGGATCCTCCACTCCCAATTCCTCTGCTGTAGCTGGCATCAACTGCATAACGCCGATTGCTCCCGCACTGGAAACATCATTGGCATTAAAATTTGACTCTGCTTTAGCAATCGCTTTGAGCAGACTTTCCGACACGCCATACTTCTCTGCCGCCTCTTTAAAATAAGAATCATATTTTGTTGTTTTCATAGAGGATGCCGAGGTTGTTTTCTGCGTTTCATCTGTTCTGGAAGCGGCAACGTCTTCGTAAAAAACCGTTTTTCCACTGGATGGATCACTAAAACAAATATCCTGCTCTGTATCCTCTGTCTGACCGGAGGAAGACACTGTTTCTTCTGCAGCGCTTTCTTCTGTCTCCTGTTCGCTCGCCAGCTTTAGCATCTCTTCAAAGCTGGTAATCGTCGTATGCTGGTTTCCGGTACTTTCACCGGATTCGAATGGCTTGATATGTAAATACGACACTCTCTCAACCATGTTTTCCTCCTTATCTGCAAAACAGCCTGTCAATCGTAAGGTCTTCCGAAGCTCTGTCACAGTCCTTTTTTACCAGGGAAACCCGTACCTCTGTACAGCGGCCAGGCTGGCCGGCCCTGACCGTATGAGTCTGCGCCGCTTTTGCTTCGCTATAAACAATCCTTGCATTCTCTACGGAACGAAAAGAAATGCCCGCATTTTCCTGTAACGCAGCGACTTCCATCTCCCCAGACTCTGCCGGAACTGTTCTCCCAGACTCTGCCAAAACTGCCCTCCCGGGCTTCGCCGGAACTGTTCTCCCAGGCTCTGCCGAAACTGCCCTCCCAGGCTTCGCCGGAACTGCTCTAACAGGCTTTGCTGAAACTGCCCTCCTAGGCTCTGCCGAAACTGCCCTCTCGGGCTTCGCTGAAACCGGAGCGGTACAGACTGCTTTTTTGCAGTAAATAACCTCAGCGCTTTTTCCTTTCAAAATCATAGCACATCACACTCTCTATTGATAATCTGCTACATTGCTGCTGTCAACCCTTTCAAATGGAACCCATACATATTTTCCATTATCATCAAGATAATCCAGTCCCTCTAACGATTTTCCTTTCGCCAGTCTCGCCGCAGCCATGACCGCATACTCTCCCTGTCCAACAGCAGGCTGGAATGCGGTAAACTGCATCTTTCCATCCACAATAGCAGCGCATCCTTCCTCTGTTGCATCAACACCGACAATCACAATATCGTCAAAACTGATGCCATTTTCCTCACAGGCCTGTATAACACCAAGCGCCATAGAATCATTGTTACATGCAACCACGTCTACAGACTGCCCTGTTTTTAAAAGCAGTTCAAACTGGCTCTTCGCAATATCCGTATCCCAGTCTGCGTAATCATCAAAAACATAATTAATTTCTTTGCCCGAATCATCCAGCGCCGCTTTCAGCGAGTTGGTTCTTCCCAGGGTTGCAGAATGAAGCTTTTGACCTTCAAAAATAGCTACATTGATCGTATCCTGATCAGCAAACTTGTCCAGAATATATTCCGCTTGAAACTGACCTGCATCTGATTCATTCGAGCCGACAAAAACATATTTATCTTCTTCCAGATATTGTTCATCCGGGCAGGAATTCCAAAACACGATCGGCAAATCCCCCGCCGCCAGCTTCAGCTGCAGGGTAGTATCAACATCCACCGGATTGCAGAGAACAACATCATAACCCTGATCTACCGCCTCTTCAATATATGCGATCTGGTTTTCCAGTGAGCCTTCCGCATCCTTGATTGTAATTTCAGCCCCCATTGCTTCCGCTTTTGCCTCTGCCGCATCCATCAGATTCTGACGAAACGTATCTGCAGTAGATACAATCATATACATCTTAACACCATCTGCGGATTCCTCCTCCGCATTGCTCTGGCCGCAGCCTGCCATAACGCACAGCCCAAATACCAAAACTGCCATAAAACAAATTATTTTCTTCATGTTTCGCCTCCTATATCTTAAACTGTGCAATCTGCTCTGTCAATGTAGTCGCATCTTCTGAAAGCTGCTGTGCATCTTCCAGGACAGACTGGCTGCCAGTCGCAATATTGCTCGCCTGAACAACCATATTTTCCGAAGTTGCATGAATCTCCTCTGTACTTGCCGCCTGTTCCTCAGAAATGGCAGCCACATTAGAAGCGACATCATCTACCTGATCCATCTTATTCATCATTTCATTGATCAGATCGCCGGTGGTATGAATGTCGTCAAAAATTTCATCAAAGGTATTCAATGCCGTCTCGATCATTCCACTGCTCTCATCAATATTTTTAATGCTCACAGATGCCTGTTCCACCGTCTCTTTTACCAGACCGGTAATCTCTCCAATCAGTGCTACAATACTTTCAACCGACTCTGTACAGGTATTTGCCAGCTTTCCAATCTCAGAAGCAACAACCGCAAATCCTTTCCCTGCGTCGCCGGCCCTTGCCGCCTCGATTGATGCATTCAGCGAAAGCAGATTTGTCTGTTCTGCAATTTCACCGATTACAGAAGCAATATTGGTAATTTCCTCCGAAGCAGTTCCAACCTTGCCAATCGCCTGGTCAAGCTTCTGAATAGAACTGCTGATATTATCCATGGCCGAGCTGACTTTATTCATGTCATTTTTGCCCTTTTCCGATGCGGACACCGTCTGCTCCATGCAATCCTCTAACTTCATGCTGGTTGTCTTGGTATCTGCCACAACCATGGCAAGCGACGTTGCATTATCTGCAATTTCCGTAATAGACTCGGAAAGCTGGTCAACGGTGCTGTTAAGCTCGCGCATCGAATCCGCCTGAATCTGCGCCGCATTGTACATATTGCCGGACAGGTCACTGGTTGTCCCAGACTGGCTGGATACCTGATCAGAAATGTTACGGATTTCAGAAAGCATTCCCCTGATCGATACCGTAAAATTCTGTAAACTGCGCCCCATCTTTCCGATCTCGTCTCTTCCCTTTGTCTGTATATCAATCGTAAAATCGCCGTCTGCCATTGTCGTAATGGTTTGTGTAAGGCTGCGAACCGGCTTTACAATCATATGAACCGCTCTTTCTATCGCAATCAGCAGGATAATCAGCGCCACGACTGCAATCACACCCATCTGCAGGCCAAGCTGGTTTGCATTGGCATAAACAATAGATTCCGGTATGTAAGAAACAAGCACCCACTCCGTTCCGTCTACTGTGTCAAAACCAACCAGATTATCGGCCAGCTCACAGTCCTCGTAGTCTCTTTCTTCCATTTTCTGTGCAACTGCCGCTAACAGCTCGTCACTGTCTGATGTATTTAACGTGGTCGAAACAAGACTGGAATCACGGTGCGCCAGAATCGTCCCATCTCTGGAATCTACCAAAAACGCAGCGGCGTCATCCATCTGTACAAAAGAATTTACAATAATGGTAATTTTAGCCAGCGAAACATCACTGGAAATCACACGGATATTGTCTGTGCCGTCATCTAAAATAGCAGATGCACTAACCACGCTCTCTCCATCCTCACTTTCATACGCCGTACCATAGCGCATGTTGACACGCGACAGCCCTTCCTTAAACCAGCTCGCCTCTGTCACGTTGTCATATGTTTTTTCGGAATCAGCTGCCTTTACTACATTGCCATCCATATCGGCGACATACAGGCCCTCCGGATAGTTTGAATTATAGTTGTAATACGCATCCAGCGTTTTCTGCAGTTCCTCCTCCGACATCTGCGTTTTCTCAATCTGCTGCTTTGCCATAGAAAAAGCAGACAGGTTCTCATCCAGCCAGGAAGCAATGCTCGCTGACTGATAGCTAATAGAAGAATCCAGCAAATCTCTCGCATTTTTCTTAATAATACTGCTGGAAATCGTATATGCCAGAATAATCATCGCAACCACTAAAATCGCAATGATTGGCATAACAATCCCAATCATTTTTGTCTTCATGGATCTTCCGGCAGTGTCTTTTTTTTGCTGCCCCATATTTTTTTCTTTCCTTTTCTTCATGTTCAACCTCCAATACCATTTCATAAGCTTATGATGCAATAGATTTATTATACTATAGAATCAGCGCTTTCGCAAGGCTGGCACGGCGGCTGCAAACAAATTCAGATTTATTTTTTTGCCGGAACTTCACACGTAACGATTGCATTGCACAGCCATTTGGAGTATACTGACAAAAAATCCCGGCACGCAGCCGAAACCAGAAAGGAGGGCGCCATGCACGACAAGATTCAGAAATTACGGCAGCTCACTGATTCCTGTGAACATATTGTCTTTTTTGGTGGCGCAGGAGTGAGCACGGAAAGCGGCATTCCCGATTTTCGCAGCGTAGACGGACTGTATCACCAAAAATACGCATATGCTCCGGAAACCATTTTGAGCCATAGCTTTTTCCAGCAAAAAACTGCGGATTTTTTTGATTTTTACCGCGATAAAATGATTTATCCCGATGCCATTCCGAATGTGACGCATAAAAAACTGGCCGAATGGGAAAAAGCTGGGAAGCTGGAAGGCATTGTCACGCAAAATATTGACGGTCTGCACCAGCTTGCCGGAAATAAAAAAGTGTATGAACTGCACGGGTCCATACACCGCAATTACTGTACCCGGTGCCGCAAATTCCACCCAACGGAAGCGATCGTCCGGAGTCAGGGGATTCCCCGCTGTGAATGCGGCGGCATCATTAAGCCGGATGTCGTACTGTACGAGGAAGGGTTGGATGACCAGGTTGTCGAGGGTGCGGTTCAGGCAATCCAAAATGCAGATCTGCTGATTGTAGGCGGCACATCCCTGTCGGTATATCCAGCTGCTGGGATGCTGCAATATTATCAGGGCGACACACTGGTTCTGATCAACAAATCTCCCACCCCATATGACAAAAATGCGGATCTGCTGATTCCGGCCGGATTAGGAGAGGTCTTTGGGCAGCTGTAATACAACCGTTTTTCGTTGCAATGAAGCATCGAGCAAGCTAAAACGAAGCACTAAATAAGCTAATATGAAGCATTAAGCAGGTTAAAATGAAGCGTTAAGCAAGTCAAAGGAAATCATTAAATAAAACGGAGGATGAATATGCAGTATTCTTTTAAAACAACAGGAACCTGTTCAAAACAGATTGATTTTGAATTAAACGGAGACATTGTATCTAATGTAAAATTTACCGGAGGATGCAATGGCAATACGCAGGGTGTGTCTGCTCTGGTAGACGGTCTGACGGTAGACGAGATCGAAAAAAGGCTGAAGGGCATCCAGTGCGGCATGCGCGGAACTTCCTGTGTCGACCAGCTTGCACTGGCAGTCCGGGAAGCTAAGAGCAAAGCAGTATAAGATAAGTAAGACTGTTTAGCCGGACAGTTCAAAATGCCTGTCCAGCCGTTCCTCGCCGCCAAACAAATAATTGTATTGCACGATCTTATATTCCCTGATCAGCTCCTCCCTTTCCGGATCTTCCTCGGAAAAGGAATGAAGCGTCCCTTCGTTATCATAGTATCCGTTGGCGCTGATGGACGGAATCGTTTTCTGCAGATCCGCCAGAAAACGGTCATAGTCTGTCTGCTCCAGCCCCGCTGTCTGCAAAAGAAGGGTCGGCAAATAGTTCAGAGATGTGTTTTCTATTGTCTGCTCCTCAATATCATAATTTGCCCAGATCATAAACGGAACTGTATGCTTCTGCATAACCTGTTCCTGCGTAAACTGATCCGGGTCTGTTCCCATGACATCCCGGTAAAAGGAATCCGGCAAATGCGGCTGATGGTCTCCAAACAAAAGAATCAATACCGGTTCGTCAACTTTCTCAAAATAACTGATTAATTCCTGCAGTGCATCATCTGACATCTTCATCAGTGAAAAGTACTGATTGACAGATGACTGCGCAGAAAAATTGGTGACGTATACCGGATCTTCAAATATGTACTCACTATCCGTATATGGATTGTGGTTTTGCATTGTTACATTAAAAAGACAAAGAGAGCTTCCCTCTTCCTTCTGCTCATATAGCTCAATGATCTTCTGATAATTTTCCGAGTCGCCCACATAGCTGCGCACCGGATTTTGCTTTGAAAAAGCATCTAATGACAAAAACTCATCAAAACCAAGAAGCGGATAGACGCGGTTCCGATTGTATCCGGACGGATAATATGGATGCACGGCGATTGCCGTCTCATATCCCTGCTGCTGTTTGATCGTTGTGATCAGATTGGGCAGATAATCATCAATATATTGCAGATATGGGCTGCCCGGCAAAAATGCCTTCGTTGCACCCGTCAAAAACTCAAATTCCGAATTTGCGGTATACCCGCCATATACGGACGACTTTGCATAGCCCTTAATCACATTTTCTTCCAGACTATTATAATAAGAAAGAACTTCTTGATTTGTCTGAATTTGTCCCAAGACAGACAGATCTGAAAAAGACTCGTTCATAATCAGAATCAGGTTCGGCTGCTGTCCGCCATTCTCCCCCTGATTGCTCTGCCGGCCATCGGAGTCTTCTTCATAACGGGATAATATTTCATCCGCCTTTTCCACCGAATAACCATACGGTTCCCCGACCGTCGCTTTTCCGGCATTTGCTGCAAAATATAGTACATAACCGTATTCCCGTATTCCAATACTGTGGTCCCATGTCAGCCCGCTGACATCCTGAAAAAAGATGGTGTCAAATGTAATCCAGAAAAAAAATACCAGACTGACCAATACGCCGCCAGCAGAAATCAGGGAAAACTTCGGACTGCGGTACGGATGAAGTCTCCGCGGAAAAAAGAAGCAAAGGACAAGCAGTGCCATGCCGGAAACCGTCCCCGCCGCAAAATCTGCGTTGATACTGTAATCATAGCCCCCTGCAACCTGCATTGCCGTTTTGACTGCATACAAATCCATAAAGACAATGCCATATCCACGGAATGCATTCACAAAGTAATTAGCAATTCCTACAATCAGACACAGCGCCACAGACAGCTTCATTGCCGGGCGAAGGCAGTGGAACAGTCCGACAAATATCAGGTTTATCCCCATTAAAAGCGCTATATTTTTACAAATAATAACAAGCTCGTACTGAAAAAATGCCACACCGAAAAAAAGCTCTAATACCAAAAATTCCATGCCGGAAACAAGAAAAAACAAAAACGACTGAAAGAGAGGATGATGGCTGATTTTCTGCCATCTTCCTCTCCTGTCCTGTCTTTGTTCTTCTGTCCCGTTTCTTTCCGCCTGGTATTGCATATTTTCTGCCGGCTTGTTTTCAGTGCTTTTTTCAAGCCCGTTTTCCAACTTAGTTAAAGAAATTTCCCCAAAAATCATTGCTGTCGCTGCCGCCATCACTACTTCCGCCGTCACTGCTTCCGCCGCTGCCGCTGCCTCCTCTGTCGTTATTTCCATTATACTGGTCGCCGCCGCTGCCATCCTGATTGCCATCTCTGTTTTGACCACTGTCACTGTCATTGCCCTGGTCACTGTCACTGCTGTCAGAATTATTATCCGTGCTGCCTGACAAACCGTCTAACGATTCACTGCCCTGCAGAGTAACTGTCAGCTTCTTTGCCTTGTAGACGCCATCCGTGCTTCGCTGTACTGTAATTTCCACCTCAGTTCCTTTGCGGTAGCTGTTAATCTTTTCCTGAAGGCTTTCCATTGTAGTCACTTCCATCTTATCAACCGCAGTAATAATATCATTTACCTTGATGCCGCCCTTGTCCGCAGCACCGCCTTCCGCTACTTCCTTCACATATACGCCATACGGAAGATTATATGCGGAAGCTCCCTGTGTTACCGTACTTCCGCTGATACCCAGGTATCCCTTTTCAGAATCTTTCAGTATCTCCCGGTTCATCAGTTCATCAATGATTGGCGTTGCCACAGAAATCGGAATTGCATATCCCACGCCCTCAACAGAGGAATCTGCAATTTTGGCGGAATTGATGCCAATCACCTGCCCCTGCATATTAATCAATGCGCCGCCGCTGTTGCCCGGATTGATGGCAGCGTCTGTCTGAATTGCGGTAATCGTATTCTGCGTGCTTCCATCGCTGGAGCTTTCCGTGATTTCACGGTCTTTTGCACTGATGTAGCCTACTGTAACGGACTGCCCATAGCCAAGTGCATTTCCGATTGCAACAACCTTTTCTCCTACTTTTACCTCGTCGGAATCTCCCAGGTCAGCAATCTTAATCTGTTCCATCGTGGAATCTTTCACCTTTGAGACATCAACAGCAACTACTGCCAGATCATTTGCAGAATCAGAACCCTTTTCCTCTGCCTCATAAATTTCATCATCAATAAACTGCACGGAAATGGTTTTTGCACCATCAATCACATGGTTGTTTGTCGCAATCAAAAGCTCATCATCATTCTTTCCTACAATGAAGCCGGTTCCGCTGCTTGCAGTGTCCTCTCCCTGATAATATTGTCCAAACAGGTCATAATAATCTGTGCCTTCTGTCGTGCTGGTAATCGCTACAACAGCCGGCATGCACTGCTCCGCAATCGTTGCGACATCCGAAGTGCCCACTGCACTTCCCGTTGTACCGGAAGCAACAGAGACGTCTGTTCCGTCACCATTGCTGTCACTTACCTGC
Organism: Clostridiaceae bacterium; assembly: GCA_021200535.1. GTDB lineage: Bacteria > Bacillota > Clostridia > Lachnospirales > Lachnospiraceae > Butyribacter. Next base: position 14,665 of record JAJQGL010000045.1, read on the forward strand.
TGTTCATCTGCACCGGATTTATCCAGCATGCCTGCGGCCGTCTGAAACGCAAACGCTCCAACCACGCCAAAAACAATAGCGCACACTGCACTAACCAGCAGCTTTTTCCCCCAGGTGTCCATAAAGCCGCCTTTTCGGCGCATGCCTCTTTTTCCCTTTCCGTTCTGCCCGGAACCTGCATTCTGGTACGAGCCATTTCCGCCGCCTGTGGACTGGCTTCCCCATGAATTGCCGGCATAACCTTGTGTACTGTTCCATGTGCCGCCTGACTGACTGCCCGTATTCTGCTGTGTGCTGTTCCATGCATTGCCTGACTGACTGCCCGTATTCTGCTGTGTGCTGTTCCATGCATTGCCTGACTGACTGCCCGTATTCTGCTGTGTGCTGTTCCAT
>JAJQGL010000045.1:15157-45516 GCA_021200535.1 Clostridiaceae bacterium
GCTGTTCCATGCATTGCCTGACTGGCTGCCCGCATTCTGCTGTGCGCTGTTCCATGCATTGCCTGACTGGCTGCCGTCTGTTTCCTGCTGAGAAGCGTGGTTTCTGTCCCCATAATAATCACCGGAATGTGTACTTTCACCGCTTCCTGATTTGTAAGAATAACTGTACACCGACGAGCTCTGTTCCGTGTACTCTCCGTCTACTGCATTTCCATATTCTCCAGTATATTCTTTCTTGCCATTTTCCCTGTTCTCTTCCATGTAAAAACCTCCTGTTACAATACAATTGCTATTAATTATAACATCTGAAGCTCAGTGTAGCAACGAATTGTGTAATTCATGTGAATTTCACATTATGAATTTCACATTGCAGCTGAATTATTCCAGAATAAGGTTGCGAATTGTGCGGGAAACAGCTATAATGATACTCACATCAATTATTACAGAAGTATTACAGCCATACAAATGCCTGTAGCTTCAGACAAAAGAGGTGATTGTTTGATCAAAGAAAATCAAAAGCTTTTGAACTTATTAAAGCTAATTATTGATGCAGTTATTATTGCATTTTCTTTTGTTTTGTCCTATTATCTCAGGTTTGATGACACCTGGAGCCCTTTGATCCGACACCGCATCATTAAACCGGCTTTCGGCTATATACGTCCATCTCAGGATTATTATACCATGTTGATTTTTCTGATACCGTGTTATCTGATTTTATATCGAATCTTCGGTATGTATGACCCAAAAAGAACCACCGGGCGCCGGGCAGAGTTAAAGGGCCTTCTCAAGGCAAATGCGCTGGGACTGGTTTACTGTGTTGCTGCCCTGTACCTGATGAAGGAATCGAATTTTGCACGTCTGTTTTTAGTCATTTTTGCAGGGACAAACATGGTAATTGATTATACCTTTCGTCTGTGCGTCATGCTGTTTTTACGAAAAATCCGCCGTTCCGGCATGAACCTGAAGCACATTCTTCTGGTTGGCTACAGCCACACTGCAGAGGAATATATCCGCCGCCTGCTGATCCATCCGGAATGGGGATACGCCCTGCACGGAATACTTGACGACAACCATCCGGTTGGCGAAGATTACAGGGGGATTCAGGTTGTCGGCAAAACGACATCCTTAAAGGACAGGCTCTCGTCAAACCAATTTGATGAAATTGTCATTACATTGAGCATAAATGAGTTTTATAAGCTGGAAAAAATTGTGGCTATCTGTGAAAAATCAGGCGTACACACCAAATTTATTCCGGATTACAACCACATTATTCCGACAAGGCCTTATACAGAAGACCTCGGAGGGCTTCCTGTCATTCACATCCGCCGCGTGCCGCTCAGCAGCTCTTTTAACAATACAATAAAACGTATAGTAGATATCTTCGGCTCTCTGTTTGCGCTGATCATTGCTGCAATTCCAATGCTGATTGTTGCAGCGATTATTAAAATCACCTCACCGGGACCGCTTATTTTCAAACAAAAACGCATTGGCCTGCACAACCGGGAATTTCAAATGTACAAATTCCGTTCCATGCGGGTTCAGACAGAAACCGAAGAGCAAAAAGCATGGACAGTACAAAACGATCCGCGTGTAACCCCAATCGGCAGGTTTATGCGAAAAACAAACATTGACGAGCTTCCGCAGCTGTTTAATGTGTTAAAAGGCGACATGAGCATGGTAGGGCCGCGTCCGGAACGTCCGTTTTTTGTCGAACGATTTAAGGAAGAAATCCCGCGCTATATGATTAAGCATCAGGTTCGTCCCGGCATGACCGGCTGGGCACAGGTAAATGGTTACCGGGGCGATACGTCGATTGCGGCGCGAATCGAATGTGACCTGTACTATGTAGAAAACTGGACGCTGGGACTGGATTTTAAAATCCTGTTTATGACGTTCTTTGGTAAAAACGTAAACAAAAATGCATATTAATAAGCCTTGTACTTACAGAAATGAGGATTAAGATGACAATCCGCAATAAACTGCTGATCATTTTCTTTATCATGATCATCCTTCCACTGATCATAACGATCATTAGCATCGAACTGATTTTAAACCGGCAGCTTGATATCATGGAAGAAAGCTATAATATTACAATCGAAAACTACAGCAGCCTGAGTGTCCTGTTAAACCCGATTGACCTGATCTGCAATGTGACTTCGGCAAATTATGAACGCCTGTATGAGATTTCACAGGAATCGCCAGACAAGCTGGAAGATTTGGATTTTCTGAACTCCGCAAACAATTCGCTCCAAAAAAACAATTCTTTTTTAATTGTATATAAAAATGGAACATGTTTTTTCACCGGAGAGGAAGACCAGGCGAACCAGCTGCCGCTATACCCAGTTGCCACCAAATACCATGAAAATCAAAACCGGCTGACTTATATTGATAAAGAAAGCTATTCGTCGATCAAAGAGACTACCTTTTATTTTTCAGACGGCTCTCTGGGGCAATTCATTGTATTCACAGATTTCAGCAAACTCAGTTCCAGGCTTCAAACCTCTACAAAGGAGATTTTCATTGCATTTCTCCTGATACTATGTATTACCAGCGCCGCATTCATTATCTGGCTGTACCGCAGCATTGTCTATCCGATTTACCGGTTAAACCTTGCCATGGTACAGATTGGCTCAGGGGATTTATCTACCCCTGTGTCATCCATCTCATCGGATGAAATCGGACAGCTTTCCCAAAGCGTTGAAGATATGAGGGTTCGCTTAAAAAATATGATTGACGAACACATTGTGTCGGAAGAATACTCAAAAGAAATTATCAGCAACATTTCCCACGACCTGAAAACCCCCATCACCGCAATTAAAGGCTATACGGAAGGTTTGCTGGACGGCGTCGCCAATACTGAAGAAAAAAAGCTGAAATATTTACAGACAATCTACGCGAAAGCAAACGACATTACCTATCTGGTGGACGAGCTGGCTGTATTTTCCAAGGTAAACCGCAATTCTATGGCCTATAATTTCGTTTCGGTGAATTTAGAGGAATATTTCAGGGACTGTATCGAAGATATTGCTTTGGATACCGAATCGCACCATATTACTATTGCTTACTATAACTGCACGGACAAAAACACCCGCGTGCTGGTTGATATTGAGCAGCTCAAGCGGGTGCTCCACAACCTGGTTGACAATGCAGTCAAATATATGAACCGTAAAGACGGCCAGATAACAATCCGCATAAAAGATGAACCAAAATCCGTTATTAAACCGCCGCTGTACCGCCAGCTCAATGAAGACGGTACAGACCGCCACACCTGCGAAGAGGGCAACGTGGCTTGCTCATGGGGAAAAACAGAGGAATTTGTCTGCATACAGGTATCGGATAATGGCCCCGGAATTGCTGCCGGCGATCTGCCATACATTTTTGACCGTTCGTTTCGAGCAGACGCCTCCAGAAACTCATCAAACTGCGGAAGCGGTTTAGGCCTTGCTATTGTCAAAATGATTATATCCGACCATGGCGGCAAAGTCTGGGCAGAAAGTGTAGAAGGCAAAGGAACCAGTTTTTATTTTACGATTAAAAAAGAAGATCAAAGAAATGGAGGAGACAATGAATAAAATTTTAATTGTTGAAGACGAACCGTCAATCGCTGAATTGGAAAAGGATTATTTGGAACTCAGTAACTTTGAAGTACAGATTGAAACCGACGGAAGTGCAGGCGCAGCGCGTGCACTGGACGAGGATTTTGACCTGATTATCCTTGACTTAATGCTTCCGGGGATGGATGGTTTCGATATCTGCAAACTAATCCGTGAGAAAAAAAATACGCCCATTATCATGGTTTCTGCTAAAAAGGATGACATTGATAAAATTCGCGGCCTGGGCTTAGGCGCAGACGATTATATGACCAAACCATTCAGCCCCAGCGAGCTGGTCGCCAGAGTAAAAGCCCACCTTTCCCGCTATGAACGTCTTACCAACTCTGGCATGCCGCAAAATGAGATTATTCAAATCCGCAGCCTGAAAATCGACAAGACAGCACGACGCGTATATATGGACGGAGAAGAAAAGGCCTTTACCACAAAGGAATTTGATCTGCTGACTTTTTTAGCCAGCCATCCAAACCGTGTTTTTTCAAAGGAAGAATTATTTAAAGAAATTTGGGAGATGGAATCTGTCGGTGACATCGCTACCGTCACAGTACATATTAAAAAAATCCGGGAAAAGATAGAAAAGTCTACCTCAAAACCACAGTATATCGAGACAATCTGGGGCGTGGGATATCGTTTCAAGGTCTGACGGACCGGTTCATGAATCGTCATAAAAACGTTTACAATTTCTTCACAGCTCCATCACCCGAAGTTCACAAATAATCAATATAATAAATATATCAAATTTAATAAATTTGAAGATTGCTTTTTTAATTTTTTTCATACCTTCTCCTTATGAAGAGGCTGTCGCGGACAGTCTCTTTTATATTTCCATGGAATGGATTTCATGGAATAGATTCCATGGAATAGATTCCATGGGATAAATTCGGTCAAAAACACAGATACTAGAAATATTACCACGCGGTTCATTTCCGCTGCATTAATGCACCAGCATCCCTTTTTTATGATCAGAACGGAGTCCTTGTATGAAAAAGCAGACACTATGGTACAACTTTATCTTTCTTCTGTGTATCAGCATTGGCGTTTATCTCTTCTTTCGCTATCTGCTCACACTGATATTTCCCTTTTTAGCTGCCTATGTCCTAATGCGCATCCTGTTTCCCGTCATGGACTTTCTTCACAAAAAATGCCGCTGGCCGCACTTTCTTTCGCATTATGGAACATTATTTTTATTTTTTGCTGCAATTATTTCTGGAACGTTATTTTTGCTGTCCAAAATAATCGGGCAGCTGCGGCTGTTTTTTTCAAATTTTCCGGTCTATCGCCAGATTCTCAAAAACACCTTTTCACAGCGCGCAAATACTGTGTGCAGCTGTATTGATTACTATTTCCACCTGGAATCAGGCACCTCTGACTCCCTGCTGAAACATCAGATAGCACAATTTAACCAAAATATCTCAGAAAGCTTTTCGGAAAATCTGGGGACAACGCTGATTTCCTGCGCTTCCTCCTGGTTCCGTGTGATTGCCATCCTTTTTATGATTTGTATTTCCATGTTTCTTCTTGTAAAAGAGCTTGAACCAATCAACAAAAAATACCGAAACAGCAGATATTACCAGCAAACACATTCTATCCTTCTGCACGTTAAAAAAAGCGGTTTATCCTACCTGCGCACAGAGGGAATCATCCTGACAATCAACTGGTTTATCTGCTCTCTCGGTCTTTTTCTGATACACAATTCTTATTTTTTTCTGCTCGGAATGGGTATTGCTGTCATTGACGCGCTGCCCATCTTGGGCAGCGGCCTGGTTCTAATCCCAATGAGCCTGTATTTTTTTATAAACAGCAGCTACCTGTCTGCTGCAATTCTTCTCACCGCATACATCCTGACTTTGCTGTCCAGGGAATTTCTGGAAGCAAAGCTTTTGGGCGAGGGAATGGGGTTAAACCCTTTTTTTATGCTGGCCGCAATATTTATCGGATTGCAGCTCTTTGGCATAGCAGGCATCCTGTTAGGACCTCTTTCCGTCGTACTAATCCGCGGCATTTATGCGCTTGTTCCGAAGCCGGATTAGTCCTCCAAAACTGCAGCTTAGCCCCTCACAGCTGCAACTCAGCTCTCCAAAAACCGTAACTTAGCCCTCCACAGCTGCATCTTAGCCCTTCACAGCTGCATCTTAACTCTTCACAACCGTAATCTTAACAGAACACTTCTTGCCGTTATAGGTCGTTACTTTAATATTGGCCGTCCCCTCTTTCTTTGCCGTGATCTTCCCCTTCGCATTGACCACAGCAACCTTTTTATTGGAAGACTGATAACGAATTTGATTGCTGGCGCTGTTTTTACTCAGCGTCACCGTAAGTTTTGTCGCTGCCCCCACTTTCAGCTCCGTCTTTCCCGCCTCCGCCTGTACGGAAACAGGTGCTTTCTTCACCTTAACCCGGACGGTGCTCTTCACTCCGGATGACGCAGAAATCGTTATCTTAGCCGTGCCTGCCTTCTTGGCAGTTATCTTTCCGCTGCTGCTTACAGAAGCTATCTTTTTGTTGGAAGATTTATAGGTTACGCTGCTCTTTGCAGAGCTTGGTTTTACCGTTACATCTAATGTATATTTTTCACCTTTTCCCAATACAACCTTTGTCACTGATGGCGTGATTTTTGTCACCGTTGTCCCGGCATCCGTTGTATCGCTGTCACTGTCGCTATCCGTATCGGAATCACTGTCTGTATCAGAATCGCTGTCCGTATCGTCAGATGACGGAGACGCTGTTGGTGTCGGTGATGCTGTTGCCTTGCCGAATGGTCCGGGGTCGTTCTGGCCAAAAGAAGAACCTGAAGCTGTCGAAGTCGGCGACGGTGTTACCGCAACATAAGTCTCCTGCTGCTCTTCGTATTCCTCGTCACTAACAGAATTTGTCAATGCTTTTACACAGACATTGTTCATGTTTGTAACTGATCTGCCTTCCTGTACTTCTGTTGTGTCATACCAGATATTGTCTCCGGCAAAATATACGTAACTCTGCCCGCTCTGGCTGGTATAATAGCTTCCCTCATTCTGTGCGTTTTCCCCCTCAATCAATGCATACGCATAACCATCGTTTGCTTTAAAGGTTACGATCACAGAAAATTTTTCTCCAGTGGCAACCGCAATCGAATCAGACAGCTTCACGGTGTGATAGCCGGAATATTCTGCTGTCCCCGTTGTGGTACAGCTTGTAACAATCTCTCCATCCATCGGGCCTCCGCTCCCCACATTCCGGTATACGGTAATCTCATATTCCTGATCCTGGGCATAGGTATAAAATCCGACTGCCTGAATGGACTGTGCCGCTTCCTCTTCATTTGTAAACACATTTGCCAACGCAATATCATCCGTATCGTAAAATCCCTGATTCCAGCCACAGGCATCATACTGGAAATTATTTTCATATGTGCCGGCAGACTCTCCTTCAAAAGAATAAAATTCCGTGAGAGATGTGTCATAATAAGACAACCAGAAGTAACCATTATCTGCAGAACTGCTGCCATAGCTATTCGCAATCAGCCATGCGCCGCTTCCCGATGGCTGTGTCTGAAAATCGTCAAAGTCATCATCCCAGCCTACAATAGTAACACAATGATTGGCTGACTGAGAACTCTTCTTGTTCTGATACATAGAATACGTTTCACCTGTGTCGTATAAATTCTGGCTGGAATAATACATAGATACGCTAAGCGCCCCATGGTCAATAATCGCCTGCTTAATCTCATCCTCGCTGGTATTGTCATAGGTAACCGCCTCTTTCAGATGAAGATCCGACTGCTGCTGCAGGCTGCTGTCCGCACTTTCCATACTGCTCTGCATCTCGTCTGCTTCTTCTGTCGTCGATGCCGAAAACGGTGCATAACTCTCATTGGCCGCTCCCCACCAGTTCGCAAACGTAAAGGCTGCCATCAATGGATTTCCGCCATAGTCATATACACTGCCCGAATCATAGGACACATTGTAATCCTGAAAAGAAGCGTCCCCGTCCAGATATTGCTGATAGGTATACCATGCGAGATGATTCTCTGAATAATCCGTACTGTCCAGTTCAGTCAGATTTTGGGTGACAGAGTCTGCCTCTATTGCCTTAATCGCTGCAAATGCCCAGCAAGCCCCTGTTGTTCCCTGATCTTTAATCGAAGTGATAACCCCCTGCTCCCTGGAATCATATGATGACGGAAGCGAACTCGCTTTTTTACGCGAATTTTCCGTTTCCTCTCCATCATTCGGCAAAATCTGATTGCCATCTTCATCTACAACCTCATATTGTGCCAGGCCATCATTGGATGCAACCTGAATTCTTTGAAAACTTTTTGCCGATACTTCAGTCTGTTCCGCTGCATCTGCATTATCCGCACAAAAGCCGCCCATGGAAACCACTAATGCAAGGGTTACCATTCCTGCAATCCATTTCTGTTTTCTCATCTTAATCCCCCATTCCTGCCCAAGCCCCCATTTGGGCACAGGCATCCATTTGTTATGGCAGGCATCCATTTGCAGCAACAAATGGATGCCTGCCATTGTAAAATTACACTACATCCGATTTCTCAAATCTGGGTAAGTTTGGGATATACACTATACCCCAGAATATTTTCCTTACCATATTTTATATAAATATGCTATGGCAAACCTATGGCAATCAAATGACTTTCCTGTGTTATCTTTTTTCCGCTTTTTATGTTATATTGGTAAGCAGAGCAGCAATACCGCCAGCGGCAATCTTTCAAACCGTTTTAAAATTACTTTAAATATGGAAAGAACGTGCAAAGAATATGCACAGAAATGAGGATTTTTATGAATATCCTGAGTATTGATTTTGATTTTTTCATTGATACAACGATAACTACCCGAAACACAATTTTCCCATCTGCGGAAGATGCAGAGCCATCTGCCGTAAAGAAACAATGGGATCTGGTATACCAACACCATCCTGCTGTCAAAAAAATCGGTGTCATTCCTGCCTATGATTCTTTTTGCAGCCTGCTGCCCTCCCTTGCTGCTTCGGCAACATCCCGGATTGCTGACAGCCACCGGGAAATCTATCCATTTATCACTGCGCAGAATCCGCCGGAACAGCAGGAACCAATCCGCATCATGCATGTCGACTTTCACCACGACAATTACTGTATGTACGGAAGCACGCTGACCTGCGCTAACTGGCTGCGGAAAATCGCAGAAAAATACACCTGCCGTTTCGACAATGTAACCTGGGTACGCAGGGAGGACAGCGAAACCGTCAGCTTGGAAGGAGACTTCCCCTACTGTTCTACTACCGATTTCCAATGTGTTTTTAAAGAGCACTATGATCTGATCTTTTTATGCCTTTCACCGGAATGGACGCCGCCGCATCTGCTCCCATATTACAAAAAAATGGCAGCTCTGTTACAATAGCTGCCATTGAAACAATATCTGTCATTTTCCCGTTCCTGTCTGCAAACGCAGGCTGCTGCTTTCAGACAGCAAGCCGGCATCTTATGCTTTTTCGTCATAATCCATGATATAGCAAAAAATATCCGATATATTACCATAGGCACGGTACGCGGCTCTCTCATCACCGCTCTTTGGCTCTGTATTGACTAAAACTAATTTATCCCCTTCATAATACCGCAGGGTACTTGCCCATGTCAGGGAATTTAGGGAGGTTCCCGCTACCAGAAGGACATCCGCATTTTCAATCGCATTCACTGTTTTTGTCAGTCTGCCATTATCAATCTGTTCACCCAGCAAAGAAAATCCCGGACGCAATGGAACTTCACATTTATCACATTTCGGAATGTCTGCCGCCCTTTTAATATACGCAGCGTCAAATATTTTCCCGCACACCGGACAGCGGTTTTCCTCCACGGAGCCATATAAATCCACTACATTTTTACAGCCGGCTTTTTGAAAGAGCTGATATACCGTTCTCGTGACAATCGCCGACAGCTTTCCACGCTCCTCCAGTGCCGCAACGGCTTTAAATGCAGGCGTAAGCTCAGAATTTTCTTTATTCAGAATCACATTTTTATAGTAATCATAAAACTTTCCAACCTGCCGTGTAAAGAAAATCGAGGAGAGAATATCATCCGGAGAATAGCCATACATTTCTTCCACTTCATACGCCATATGTTCCGCACGAAATCCGTTCAATCCGGTTTCACGCATCATCTCACTTCCACCTACCAAAACAATATTATCATTCTCGCGGATTACCTGTCTGATATTATCCAATCCCTGTGCCATACCAATCTCTCCTTTCCTGTTGCAAATCCCCCATTTATCAATCCCCTAAATACGTACAAATACAGTCTACCGCCTGATCAATTCCCTTTATGTCGCTGCGGATCACTAAATCATAGTTATTCAGATTCGTCCATTTTTCCCCGACATGGTAGCTGTAATAATTGCCTCTTCTCTTATCATTCTTTAAGATATAATCTGCCGCTTTTTTCTCTTCAATATGATAATCATGGATCGCGCGGTGTAAGCGGAACGACATGCTGGCACGTACAAATATATTAATCGTATCTTCTCTTTCTTTCAATACGTAATCCGCACATCTCCCTACAATCACACATGGACCTTCTTCCGCAACCTTGCGGATAACATCCGACTGTGCTAAAAAGATTCTGTCATCCAAAGACAATCCGGAAAAGCCAAAATCCTGATTGCCGTATACATTTATTCCCATTGCCAGGGAATACAAAAGACTGTTTGTCGCTTTATCCTCTGCACGCTCAAAGCTCTCTTCTGCAAAGCCGCTCTCTTTTGCCGCTCTGGTAATTAATTCATTGTCATAAAACGGTATCCCATATCTTTCTGCAATCTTCTGTCCAATCTCCCGCCCGCCGCTGCCGTACTGGCGGCTAATCGTAATAATTTTGTCCATTTTTCCCTCCATTTTCCAGTACAACGGATAGTGAATCAACCGATGAAACGAGCCGGTTATTCATATGGATGTACCTGTTTTTATCACAAAATCCACCTTGATTTCAGACGTACCGCCTGATATCAGAAGTGGATTTTGCTGCACTCTGTTTACTTTCAAAGGATAAAATATAAATTACATATAAAACATGGTTAATTTATTTTGCTCCTCTTGATCCTGCTCCTTCTGAACCATATTCTGGTATGTCTCCATTGTCCTTTCCTGATCTAAATTCAGCGCTTTTTTCTCATAGCTGGATTCGTCAGACTCTTCTTTATTGGTAATTGCATCCAGATTATATGCAGTCTGGGAATTATAACCAATCGCAAGGCCTTCTGTGTCCTCTCTTAACCGTTCATGTTCTCTTTCTTCTTCGATCTTATCCGTCGCCTGCTGCTGTATCGATCTGTCGTCCTTATGTGCACTCACTGCCAGGTCAGACGCTTCGAACGTCTCTTCTCTCATTTCCAGAAGTGACTGCAGTCCCTCCCCTGAAGCAGTATCGACAGTGTCTTTCTCTTCTTCCTCCGCCAGCGCCTCATTTGTTTTGCTTAGGCTCTGTTCCGTCTCAAACTGGACCTTCTCTGCAGGAGACATTTCTTCCTCTGCATTATCCTTCTGGCTCTGCACCTGATTTACAGAATATACCTGCGCATAAGAACTATCTATTGCCGATATATTATTCATCTATAAACCCTCCTTTCCATTTTTTGCACTTTTTCAAGCAATATGATGATACCTACCATATACCTCGTCAAAAACCGTTCGAAAACACTTGCTCTTTATATGATGTATTATAGCATATTTTCTTACAACAGGAAACCTTTTTTCGTCATAAAAATATTATAATGATACAAAGGACAAAAAGTCAGGAATAGAACACCTGCGTTTCGATTTCTGACCCTGGGGCCGCAGCAGCATGAGGAAGCAGCCATACACCGGAAACGGAGATTTGACAACGCGGGTATTTCGGTGTTACTATCAAGAGCATAGCAACTTTTTGAATGAAGCTGCCCGGAACGGCAATCGAACAGCTGGAAGGCAACCGGAGTGCTTTCCAAAGAAAGGTGGTATTGATGAACGACAAAAACCGCGACATCATTTTCAACAATGATGAGTTGACTACGGTAGTAACCTTAACAGATGAAGACGGAAATGACATTGACGCAGAAATCGTTGCGGCAATCGAAGTACAGGAATTAGGCAAGGAATTTGTAGCCGCAATGCCTCAGGACGGTGATTTTGAAGAAGGCGAGGTGTTAATTTTAGGATATGCCGAAAATGCGGATGGGGACCCTGAATTTTTCCCAATAGAGGATGATGAAGAGTTCGAAATTGCATCAGAGGCCTTTAACCAGTTTTTTGAAAACCTGGATGTGGAGGAAATGTCAGAAGATGCAGAGGCGCTCGGCGATTATATGGATGAAGTCGAAGATATCCTGCCCGGCATCCGCTTCGACAGGGATTAAAGCGGTATCGGCAACGGCGGCATTTTTACAGGGACAGGCGGCGCAGCTGCGCGTCCTGTCCTTTTTCGTATGCCCGCTCCTTTGCCTGAATGTGTATCTGACACTTCTTTGTAACATTTTTGTAATATAATGTCTGAAAATGAAGTTAAAAATTAATCATTTTGATACAATTACACACTTAAATTAGATTATAATGAAGCAGTTACCGCATTTCTATGCAACTATAATTCCATGTTGCATGCAACTATATTTCCATATTGCATACAGCTGCGTTTCCATGCTGCATGCAGCTATAGCTGCCCAGCATACCACTTTGCGGGAATAACAAAGAAAAATGGGGATTGAACATGAAAGCAACAGAAAAAGACACTTCACAGAAGATAACCGATAAAAATACAGGACGCAGGTTCAAAAAAATATATCTGATTGCAGGCATTGCGCTTGGCGCAGCACTTGTACTGATTGCAGCAGTGATGATCGGCCAGAGGATATACTACAGCGGACGCTGGTATAAAAATACTATGGTAAACGGAATTGATATTTCCGGACAGACATTTGAAGAATCGAAAGAAAAACTGGGTTCGCTTTATCAGGATTACACACTTACCATTACGGGCCGGAATGACGGAGAGCTTGTACTGGATGGAGATGATTTCTCCTTTGCGTTCCAAATTGGTGAAGATTTTGAGCAGCTGTTTGAAGAACAGCACAGCTCTTTCCCTTTTTTCCCGCAGGAATGGGATTACACCATAAATTATGATGTCTCTTATGATATTGATACGCTCAAGAGCCTGATCGCCAAATCAGAACTCGTCAGCGGAAGTCCGGAATACAGCATTAACGAACCGGTTTCTGCCTATGTCAAATATTCTAAAGCAAAAAAACAATATGTATGCGTGGAGGAAAATAATGGCAACGCCATTAACCGCAATACATTGATCAGCAAGGTGGAAGAACTGCTGAAAGAGGCAGTTACTGAGATGGACCTGACGGACGAAGACAGTTATCCTGATATTTATAAGCAGCCGGCTGTGACTTCGGACAGCGATACCATCCAGTCCGAGCTTGACCTGTGCAACAATGCAGCGGTGCGCTTCATTGTCTGGAAGCTCGGTGACGGATATACAGAAAAGATCACACCTTCCCTGATTGCCAAATGGATTACCTGCAAAAACGGTAAAATCAAATATAACAATTCCGCGATTGAAAGCTGGGTTGAAAAATTTTGCCTAAAATACAAAACTGTCGGCAAAACCAGGAAAGTTACCATGCACAACGGCAAAACCGTAAAGGTCTATGGCGGTGATTACGGCTGGCAGCTGGATTACGAGAAAATGGTAAAGCGAACCAAAAAACTACTTAAAGCAGAGATTGATACCTCTCTGACAAACGCATACATCGAAGACCCGGGACAGGAAAATAAAGCAGCTTTGACTTTCCGCAAGAAAGTAACCTATCTGAACACAGCATATCAGATGAATTTTGATAAATATCCTTCTGACTGGGACACAGAAAACTATACGGAAGTCTCTATTAAAAACCAAAAAGTTTATGTGTTCCGCAAAGGAAAGGTTGTCTTCTCCTGCAAATGCATTACCGGCCGTCCGGTAGAAGGGCGCAGCACGCCTACCGGCTCTTATTTCATCAAAGAGCACCGAACAGCCTATACACTGACTGGTGCCGATTATTCCACACCAGTGAAAAACTGGGTCCGCATCACATGGACCGGAACCGGATTCCATCCTGCCACCTGGCAGCCATGGTCCCAATGGACAAAAACAATGTATAAAACGCGCGGCTCACACGGCTGCATCAATCTATCCGTGGAAGACGCCGAGAAAATTTACAAGCTGACAAAATACCGTGAAGCGGTATTCATCTACGAATAAACCGGATACATCAAACAGGAGCTTCCCCATTCCGTGCCCTATGCACCGGAAACAGGGAAGCTCCTGTTTTGTATTTCGGATATTGTCAGGAAAGCTCCAGCTTTCCTGTATACAGCTGATAATAAGTTCCCCTCTGCGCAAGCAGCTCATCATGGGTTCCCCGCTCAATAATGCGCCCATGCTCAAGAACCATAATCGCATCACTGTTGCGGATTGTAGACAGCCTGTGGGCAATGACAAATACCGTGCGCCCCTTCATCAGGTTATCCATCCCCTTTTGCACAATGCTTTCCGTTCTGGTATCAATGCTGGATGTCGCCTCGTCCAGTATCAATACGGGAGGATCTGCGATAGCAGCCCTCGCAATCGCCAAAAGCTGTCTCTGCCCCTGAGAAAGCTCTTCGCCATCACCGCTTAACTGTGTGTCATACCCCTTCGGCAGCATACGGATAAAATGATCTGCATGCGCCAGCTTTGCGGCGTTATACACCTCCTCGTCCGTGGCGTCCAGTTTACCATAACGGATATTTTCCATAATCGTCCCCGTAAACAGATGCGTATCCTGAAGTACAATGCCGAGTGATCGTCTCAGATCCGCTTTCCTGATCTTGTTGATATTAATGCCATCATAACGGATTTTTCCGTCCGCAACATCATAAAAACGGTTGATCAGATTTGTGACGGTTGTCTTTCCTGCTCCTGTGGAACCGACAAACGCCAGCTTCTGCCCTGGTTTTGCATACAAAGACAAGTCATGCAATACCATGTGATCCGCATCATAGCCAAAAGTCATATCGTAAAAACGCACATCACCCTTCAGCTCTGTATACGTAACGCTTTTGTCTGCCTGGTGCGGATGCTTCCATGCCCACATCCCGGTTCTTTCCCTGCACTCGGTAATGTTGCCTTCTGCATCTTTCTTCGCATTTACAAGGGTTACGTATCCCTCGTCTACCTCAGGTTCCTCATCCATCATGCCAAAAATGCGCTCTGCTCCTGCAAGTGCCATAATAATGGAGTTGAACTGCTGTGCGATCTGCATGAAAGGCTGGGTAAAGCTTTTCGTGAACTGCAGATAAGATGCCATGACTCCCAGGGTAATGTTAGCGATTCCAGCCACGGACAAAAATCCTCCCAGCACTGCGGTAAGCACGAACTGCAGATTGCCCAGATTTCCAATAATTGGCCCCATAATGCTTGCAAACGTATGTGCATTCGCCGCACTGTCAAACAGACGCTCATTGAGCTGATCAAACTCTTTTTCAGAAATTTGCTCATGATTAAACACCTTAACAACCCTCTGGCCATTCATCCGCTCTTCCACAAAGCCTGTAACATCTGCAAGATCAAGCTGCTGCCGAATAAAATATTTCCCACTGTTTCCCGATACCGTTTTAGATACCAGCACCATAATCCCAATCATCACTACCGCCAGAATGGTAAGGACCGGACTGAGCAGCAGCATGGAAATAAAAGTTACTATAATGGTCAGCATGGACATCAGCACCTGCGGAATAGACTGGCTGATCATCTGGCGCAGGGTATCTGTATCATTTGTATATAAGCTCATAACCGAACCATTTGTATGCTGGTCAAAATAGCGGATTGGCAAAGTCTGCATATGCTCAAACATCTCATCACGGACGCGCTTGAGCACTCCCTGGCCAATCGTTACCATTAATCTGCTGTAAATGAATGTGGCAATGACGCCGCAAAGGAAAACAGTGCCCAGCACCGCCATCGCTCCATACAATTCGCCATAATCAGGATCCTGCTGTCCAATCAGCGGAATAATAAAATCATCCAGCAGATATTTTAACGATAATGATACGGATATGGATGCAATCGAGCTGATCAGGATACAAAACAGAACCACAATAAATTGTATCTTATAAGTACCGGTCACATACCGCAGCAAACGCTTTGCTGTTTTTAATGTCCCTTTGCCCGCAGCAGATTTTTGCTTCTCATTCATCTTCACCGCCTCCTTTCACCTGTGATTCGTATACCTCCCTGTAAATTGCATTGGTCTTTAAAAGCTCTTCCGAGGTACCGATTCCGTTGATCTCACCATTTTCCATCACGATAATCATATCCGCATCCTCCACAGAGGAAATTCTCTGCGCAATAATGATTTTTGTGGTATCCGGAATTTCCTCGCGAAACGCTTTGCGGATCAATGCATCTGTCCTTGTGTCCACAGCGCTTGTGGAATCGTCCAGAATGAGTATCTTTGGCTTTTTCAGAAGCGCCCTGGCAATGCAGAGCCTCTGCTTCTGGCCGCCGGATACATTGTTTCCGCCCTCTACGATCTTCGTCTCATACTTATTCGGAAATTCCTGTATAAATCCGTCCGCCTGCGCCAGCTTACAAACCCGCTGCACTTCTTCATCACTGGCATTTTCATCTCCCCAGCGTACATTTTCGTATATGCTCCCTGTAAATAATACATTTTTCTGCAGCACCACCGACACCTGGTCGCGAAGCTGTTTTAATGCATATTTCCGGACATCCGCCCCGCCGACCCTGACACATCCTTCCGTCACATCATATAATCTTGGAATAAGCTGTACCAGTGTAGACTTCGCGCTTCCCGTACCGCCAATGATTCCCACCAGCTGCCCGGTCTTAATATGCAGATTTATATCTTTTAAGGAAAGATTGCCATCCTTTCCTGTGTAGCTAAAATTTACATGCTCAAACTCAATCTCGCCATTTGGCACTTCTGTCAGCGCATCCGATGCGTCCTCCATTTCCGGTATCTCGTCAAGCACCTCGCTGATACGGTCTGTAGATGCCCCTGCAATCATAATCTGTACAAACACAAATGTTACCATCATCAGACAGCCAAGGATCTGAAGAGCATAGACAATAACACTCGTCAGCTCTCCTGTCTGCATCGTCTGCCCAATAATGCTTTCCCCGCCAATCAAAACCATTGCCAGCACAACCGCATACATGGTAAACTGCATGACCGGAGAATTCCATGCCACAATTTTTTCTGCTCTGGTAAACAGCTTAAATACAAGCATAGATATTTTCCCAAATTTTTCTTTTTCCTTTTCCTCGCGGACATACGCCTTTACCACACGCGCCGCATTGACATTCTCCTGCACGGTATTATTCAGCACATCGTATTCGTCAAACACCTGAATAAAATGCGGGTGCGCCTTTTTTGCAATCAATATAAGCACACCTCCCAAAACCGGAACAGTGATCAGCAGAAGGACCGCAATTTCCATATTAATCGTCATGGTCATAACCAGCGATAAAATAATCATAAAAGGCGCCCTCGCCAGCAAGCGAATGGAAAACATATATGCCATCTGCACATTTGTAATATCTGTTGTCAGCCTTGTCACAAGGCTTGATGTCGAAAAATGATCGATATTCCCAAAGGAAAATGTCTGTATTTTGTAAAAAATGTCATGCCGGAGATTTTTTGCATATCCGGACGATGCAATCGCAGCCATCTGTCCTGCCTTTGCCCCAAAAAACAGCGCCAGCATCGCCATCACAACAAGCAGCACACCTGTTTTGATAATGTAGCCCATATCGCCTCCGGTAATCCCAATGTCGATAATATCCGCCATCAGCAGTGGAATAAGCACTTCCATCAACACTTCAAAAGCTACAAGCACCGGAGTAAGAAAAGATTCTTTCTTGTACTCCCGGACAGAATGAAGTAATTTTTTGTTCATGATTTGTTTCTCCTCTCCACTTTTTTCCGCATCAAACAAGTTTGCGGACAATACGCCTGACCGCCGCCCGCTGAAAAAGGCCCCACATTTTCTGTGGGGCACATAAGTCACTTGTTTGCTTCCTTGCAATATAGTATAGCAAGATTTTTTTTATTGTCAATCCCTGTTTTTCGCTGCCATCTGCACCGTTTCATATTCCAGCAAAGCGCATATGAAGCTGCACTATCTTCCTTAAAGCTGCTATTTCATTCTGAAAGAGTAATACCAATCGATTTTCCAGGAGAAAAATTTCTGCAAAACTCCTTGTAGTTGTAATCTTTACCCGGACGGCAAAGAACTGCAAATTCAATGGAATCAAACAGCCAGTTACTGCCGTTTGCAACATACATGAAGCTGCGAATTGCGCTGTCAAACAAATCGGATACCGTGGCCGCATCATTTCCATACACACCGCAGCCAAAAGCCCCAAGAATCAAATGGCGATATCCCTGCGATGCCGCAACCAAAAGCATCCCCTGGATGCGCTTACAGAGCATCTCTTCATATTCCTGCTGTGTCATTCCCTCCAATCCCAGGCGTACCATCGGTGCGGCACAGCTCATGACAGAAACCGGAAATGGCTCAGAAAGCAGTTCTGAAGAAGAACCTTTCATGACTTCCACATAAGGAGACAGCATTACCGCATCTGATCCCATATGCGTCTTTCTTGCATTATTATAATCATAATATGGCTTTGCGGCATCACTTTCCAAAGATAGCAACAGAGATGTCCTGCGGCACAGATCCTCCTCTTGTGCGCTGGCCCCCTTCCTGGTCTGACCGCCCGGCTGTGCAGCACTTGCCAGATTCAGAACAAGCACCTTTGGCGATGATTCCCCCTTCTTTTTCAAATCATTATACTTTTTCTGTGCAAGGAAAAGTGCATCTGCATTCTCACAACTGAAAATGCAGGAATCATCCTGTGTTTTGCTTTCAGCGCTTCCCTTGAATAAACCATTTTCCCTTCGCAGCATCTCAATATCTTCTGGCAAAAATACCTGAATTTCTCTCATTTGTTCTTGTGAGAAAATCAGCTTTATATTCTGTCCTGCTTCATCATAGCAGCCATATTCTAAAATGTTCAACGTATTCTCCAGTATCTCAATATTCTTTTTCCTGCGCATTTCCTTCTGCCGTTCTTTTTCCTGAATCTCCTCTTCAGAAAGTCCCTTATATTCCGCCTCGCACATCTGTGTTGCCAGCTGCTTTAACCGTTCGTTTTCAGATAAATTTTTTTCTGCTTCCGGCTTAGTCATTTCCTTCACGCCTTTCTTTCAGTTTTTGAAATACACCATCACATTCCTCCCGAATGTTCAAATCTGCAACCCTGTCAAAGCCGGTATGCCCTGGATTTATCTGGACAATCACGGCATTCTTTTTTCGATACCCCCAATAAACATCTCCATAATTGCCGCGTGTTCCGATAGCAAGAATCAAGTCAGCTTTTGACATCCATTCTCTGGCTTTCCGGACATCCTCGTCCCAAAGTCCAATATGGCTGTAAAGCGGCCAAGGCAAAATCTCTCCTCCACACAATTCGCATCTGGGAAGTTCCCCCTGATTCCAAATCTCATAACCGTCATAATGCCGGCCACAGCCAGCGCAGCAGTTAACCTGAAGGCTGCCCTGAATTTCGGCAACATTTTTTGACCCGGCAATCGTGTGCATACAATCCACATTGGTTGTAACAATTCCAATGAGTTTCCCCTCTTCTTCAAGATCCTGCAAAGCGTAATGGCTGTAACTTGGCTTATAAGAAAACATAGTATCCAGATAAGTCGGCAAAAAAGAACTATAATCGTCCCCTGGCCTCCGCATTCTGCCAGCACCACGGGTAGAGAAAAGCATCTGCCCATATGTTACACCTCCGCCAGCCACAGAAATCCCTGCGCCAGTCGTTGCAACAATGTGACTGCTGCGGTCAATATAGTCAGATAACTGTTGTATTTGATCCACGCTCTGACCTCCTTTAAAAAAGCGCATACGCACACTCCTTCTATTTGTTTAAAACTGCGTCAAAAGCTTCAGCAGCATCCGCACGGATATTCAAATCGGCGATCCTGTCAAATTCCGTCGCAGATGGATTAATCTGCACCAGCTTTGTCCCTGCTTTCATCCGGCTTAAATATTCATCGCTGCGAAAACCGGTAGTACCAACAACAATTACCAGATCCGCCTGCGAAATCAGCCCGACGGCTTTTCGCATACTCTCCTGCGAAACATCGGCACTGGCTCTGCCGGCGCTGCAAAAAGCTGTCGGCATCAGTGGTGCGCCGCATTTCTCACAAAGGGGCATGTGTCCCTGGTTCCAGACATGATAATCATAACAACGGCTGCCACAGCCGATACAAATATTATCCTGAAAGCTGCCCTGAAATTCCACCACGTTTTCAGAACCGGCGATAGTATGCAGACAATCCAGATTTTGCGTGACAATGCCGTAAATCTTTCCCTGCTTTTCCAATTCCGCAAGCTGCTTATGAACAACACTCGGTCCTTTTGCGAATGTCGCATCCAGAAAAGCATCCTTCATAACTTCATAGAATTTTTCTGGGTTTTTACGGACATAAGAAACAGAAAAAATCCGGCCGGCATTCATCCTGCCGACACTCTGTTTAAGCCTGCGCATACCGTAAAGATAAGAAATCCCTGCACCTGTGACCGCAACAGCCTTTTCGCTATGGTCCATATATTCTTTTAACTGCATATATTCGCTTTTCATAATTAACCTCCTGTTATCCCAGCGCTTTTTTTAACGGTTGTATTTTGTTTCATTCTGTTCTCAATGCTGTTACAGGGTCTCGTTTTGCAGCATTCAATGCCGGCACCAAACCGCTGCATACAGTAATTACAATACTGATAAGCACCAGAATAAGTGCATAGCTCCATGGCAGTACCGCATTAACGGAATTGTCACCCACCAATGAATGGATAACAGCATTGATCGGGAATATCAACAGCTCTGTAACCCCCACGCCAATCAAGCCAGAACAGGCGCCAAGAATAAATGTCTCTGCATTAAACACTTGGGAAATATTGCCCTTGCTTGCTCCCATGGCTCTCAAAACGCCAATTTCCTTCGTGCGCTCCATGACGGATATCTGTGTTATAATGGAAATCATAATACAGGAAACAAGCAGTGAAACGGCAATGAAAGCAATCAAGACATAAGAAATTGTATTGATGATAGTTGTAACAGAGGACATCATGGTAGCTACCATATCCGTGTAAGTGATCTTTTTCTCAGTTTGTCCTGTTTGTTCCATCTGAGCATTATAATCATCCAAAATCGCAACAATGGCATCCTTGCTTTCAAAATCGGTCGGATAAATATCAATCTCACTGGGACGATCGAAATTTACATAACCTAACGTATTCAAATTGCTGTCATAATTTGTCTCAGCAGAAAGACTCATAGATGTTAGAAGATCCATCAGGTTCATACTATCCATATTAAATTCAAACATATCCATTAAAGTATCTGCGTCAATCGAAAGCGAATCCGCAAGGCTGTCTGACAGCTGTGCCGTAACATCATCCAGCATATCAAACATCATTCCTTCCGCACTGTCTGAAAGTTGATCCATGATTTGTGCCATCATCTCTTCCATCAAAGATTCCATTGCTGTGCTTATCTGCGCAGTCAACTGGTCACTGATTTCCGACATCATCTGCATCATTGCCTGTTCCATGACATCATTCAGCTGTGTTTGAAGGGATGTCTGAATTGCATCCGTATAGGAAGCCGCCACCTGCTCCGTATAACTGCTCATTGCTTCAGTAAACTGATCCTGCGCACCAGTCGCTTCAAACATATCTGCCACTCCCGCAATAATCATCTGTGCAGCTATATCTGAGGCCATATATTCCGTAAAACTCGTATTGATACTGGACGTGTACCCATTCGCAAGGCCGTCTGCCAACGCCTCAACTCCCTTATCATTAACCGAAACAACCGCATTGTCTGATACGTAGTTGGTAACAGCATCCACAACTGTCTGCGTAAAAGTTTCACTATAATCGCTGTTATTGCCCTCTTCCGTACTGGCTGCACCAGCTCCTATTAAACTGTTAATTACAGATGTCAATCCAGCCTTGTCAACGGTTACCGTAGTATATTCCGCATTATTCAAAATATTGGAAATAATATTCTTTGCATCGTCGCTTTTCAGATATGCAGAGAAATCGCCGGCTAAGTCTGTGCCATTGGAAGTCATCCACATTTGATAACCATCCATAAGACGGCCTGTCAATATAGACAAAGAATCTGCAGTAATTGTGATGTCGCTCAGCATGGTACTCAAATCCATATCCGGAAGTTCCACTTCTACAGAAGACAAATCTATTTCGGACAAATCAATCCCCATACTGGATAAGTCCAGGGAATCTGTGTCGAAAACGAACGAAGAGAGATCAATGTCAAGAGAAGACATATCAATATCCAATGCCGATGTGTCCAAAGCAAGCGAGGATACGTCAAAATCCATATCAGAAGGATCAATTTCCATATTCGCAAAAGCATCACCTACATCAAAGACATCACGCAGGACACTTTCATCAACCGTAAGTAAGGAACTTAGATTGATATCCTCCGTATCTTTACCGAATTTCTCCCCAGTAAAGATGTTGATATCCGGATTTGACATCTGCGCCTGCACAACATCGCTGGAAGCAGCCTGCCCGGACATATGATCAATCAGGGACGTTGGGTAATTAATGCCAGATGTCAGGTTAGACCCAATGGCATCCTCTGCAGGCTGAACCACACCAACAATCACGATCTCCTCACCATTTGCAACAAGATTCTCCATATATGTCTCGTTATCCGATTTATCTACCCAAACGTCATATTCGCTGTCATAGGCATAGAGGTCAGCACTAGAGACAACCTTGAATGTAATCCCAAGAACATCCTCATAAGTGTATGTGCCGATGTCATCAATACTGGTTACTGTCTCTCCATTGTTATACTGCTCAATCATTCTTTCCATCTCTGAATAATCCCGAAGCCCAAGTGTATATAAAATATAATCACTAATGCTTCCGTCAGAAGTCAAAACAAGAACACATTCGTTGTAATTTTCCGGCCAATGTCCCGCTTTCACTTCATACTGTTCCTCGTAGAGGCTCTCATTTTCAGGCATTAAATAAAAAGAAGATGCTCCGGCAGACATAAGAGATGTCAAAATAGACGAAGAAGAGCTCATAGACGTATCCGGGTTAACCTGATGATAAGAATCCTCTTCCTGCAGATAAATCAGAGGCTCCACATCATAGCTGTATTCTATCGCTTTTACATAACTGGAAATATTGCTTTCTCCACTCTCGATATATTCTTTCAGAGATTCCAGATCATTGACATTCGCCTGCGAAAACATACTTGTAATGACTTCTGTTACAGAAATCTCTGCGCTGCTGTCATCACTGGATGCATCGCTTTCATCCGTTGTAAGAGATGTCATAGTGGAAAGCAGCGAAACAATATCAAAACCTGAGTTTGTGATTTGCAGCGGGTATTCTGACAGCGTGTCTTCCTGAATCGATTGAATGTAGTCATTTACGCCAGAGGATAGTGCTAAAATCAGCGCAATACCGATAATACCAATGCTTCCGGCAAATGCTGTCATGATGGTACGTCCTTTTTTGGTACGCAGATTATTGGCAGACAATCCGAGCGCTGTCATAAATGACATGGATGTTCTCTTCTGACGAGGATTCCTGAACTTCATCTGCTACACCTCCTCACTCTGGCTTCGCATCCATTCTTCCGGCTGCAATGGTCTGGAATCAGTCAATATTTCCCCATCCTGCACCCGTATAATACGAGTAGCGTATTTCTCAGCCAACTCTGGATTATGCGTGACCATAATAACGAGCCTCTCTTTTGCTACGCCCTTCAAAAGTTCCATAACCTGTATACCAGTTTGCGTATCCAACGCTCCCGTGGGTTCGTCAGCCAAAACAATTTCGGGATTATTAACCAAAGCGCGGGCAATCGATACACGCTGCATCTGACCGCCTGATAATTGATTTGGGCGCTTATTTATATGATCTGCGAGGCCAACATCTTTCAGCATTGTAATAGAACGCTCTCTGCGCTCTCCTTTGGGTACACCTGAAATCGTCAGGGCTAATTCCACATTGGCAAGAATAGTCTGATGCGGAATTAAATTATAGCTCTGAAACACAAACCCGATTGAGTGATTGCGATATGTGTCCCAATCACGGTCTTTATACTTCTTCGTAGATACACCATCAATAATCAGGTCACCGGAATCATACCGGTCCAGTCCACCAATAATATTAAGCAGCGTAGTCTTACCGGAACCACTAGGACCTAAAATAGCAACAAATTCACTATCCCGAAAGGACAAAGAAACACCATTCAGGGCGTTTTGAATCATATCGCCTGTTTTATATTGTTTATGAATATCTTTGATTTGCAGCATATATGATTCCCTTCTTCCATTCTTTAAATTAGAGTGTAAACTATTTCCGCTTTTTTATGCCATTATCATTGCAATCACATCTATCGCTGCGAAATGTATTATTCAAAATTCTTCTCTGGTATCATCCAACAACTTGTTGTACGATAACTATACTCGTATAAGATAAATTTATCAACCATCAATATTTTTTGAATTGTCGGATGATTTACAAAAAAAGCGCAAATAAACATGAAGCCGGAAATCACAGAAAGGAGCTCTATTTTTCGCTGCACTATCTCCAGTGAGAGGCCTGGCCGGATGTTGTAGAAACAGACTCCAGTTTGATTTCTGTCGTCTGCCCTCCCACCGTCAGCACATAAGTTTCCCCCGACACAAGATCCGGTGAGCTGAAAACAACAGATGAGCCGCTTTTCACAATGGTGTGTTGAAACAGAATATTTCCCTGTTCATCTGAAATGGTCAGATCATCTCCATCTGTAAAGGAATCCGTCAAGTTACAGCAGAAAGAATACTGCTCAGAATTACCTGAAAATGTTTCCGCCATTCCGGAACTTCCCACTGCAAGCACAATACCTCCATTTACAATACAGTCACCACCATTTTCAGAACCGGAATCAATGGCTCCATTTCCACCGTCAGAAGGTCCATTTACCACAACAGTCCCTCCTTCCACACAAAGCGTTCCATTGGAGTCCAATCCATCCCCATCCGCATCAACCGAAATGGTTCCGCCCTTGATCACAAGCTCCGGTGTCTCTTCCGTTGTCTTGGCAGAGCCTCCCCAGCCGCGGTTATTTTGTCCGCCGTATGCATTCATGCCATCATCATAAGACACGACGGAAATATCTCCGCCGGAAATTTGAATCTGATTGCCTTCTATTCCTTCATAGGACTGTGTAATCTGAATGTCTCCGCTCTTAATAACCAACTCCGTATCAGCATGCATTCCATCATCTCCGGAGGCAATTTCATAATTTCCGCCGGAAATTAATATGCTTCCATTGGAGTGAAAGGCATCATCACAGGAATCTACCGTAAAGCTTCCCCCTGAAATATTCAGCTCGCCGCCGCTCTTGATTCCTTTGGTACTGACAGCTGCCTCATCCTCCATATCCCAGTTCGCATCCGAATCACCCCAGCCCCTGTCATAAGAACTATAGGAGGCAGAACTGCTGCCGCCGGAAACAACCGAAAACTCTCCTCCTGAAATGGACAGGGCAGTTTCTGCCTGCACGCCGTCACTGGATGATTCAATCGAAAATTTCCCGCCGGAAATAGAGATAACGCCGTATCCTTCACCTGTAGTATCATCCGATTTGATTCCATCGCCGCCAGAGCAAATGGTAAAATCACCGTCTGTAATAGTAACGGAATCTTTCCCCTTAATCGCATTATTAACCGCCGTCACTTCAAAGGTTCCGCTGTCAATCAGAAGATTGTCAGCAGAATGAACGCCATTATTGATATAGCCATATACCTGCAGGCTTCCTGTCCCGGAAATGGACAAGTCATCTTTAGCATATACCGCAGCTCCCGTGGCATTGTTATCGGCGCTGTCTTTTATCGCACTAAAATCTGTCTGAGTTCCGCTCTCAAAGCGGTTAACCGTACCCGCCTCCAGAATCAGCTGCGTCTGTCCGGCACTTTCTACATAAATGGCCGCCTCTTCCTCATTTGACAAAGTAACGCCATTTAAAACAAGCACAACCTCATCTTCATTCCCGGCAGCCACATCAATCTGACCATTCTCAAGCGTTCCGCTAACTGCATACGTACCCGCCTGTGAAATCAGGACTGTTGTACCGGCAGCGCTTGCCCCTGACCCATCTATCTCAATGCCGTCCTGGGCCAGCAGAATTTGTGTCTGATTCGCCTCGTCCGCAGATAAAGCCGAGAGCGTACCCGGTAACTGCTGGTCATTTTCCGTTTCATCTGCCGGCTGCGTTCCAAAAAAAATCCCATACAAAACGCCGGCTGCAATTATTAACGCCAGGCCAAGAGCTGTGAGTATTTTCATACGTTTTCCCACCGGACCACCTCCTAGAGCATTTCTTTGTCAGTAAAATCTCCAATCATGATATTCAGATTCCCATTGCGCGCACGAAGCTCATCAATAAATTCCTTTTCAACCTTACCTTCTAAAAAAACCACATGATATGTAAGTTCAAAAAGAGTTCCCATATTAGTTACCCGAATCTTTTCCAGATTCGCCTGTACTTTGTGCTTTTCGAAAACAGCATCAAACAGCCCGTCATAATCGAAATTCTCCGGTATCGTAATCTTTAGCTGCTTTTCAAATCTCGAAGCTGCTCCAAAATGAATCGTTGTAAGCAACATGGTAAACCCTGCGGCAAAAAGGAAAAAAATGACGGCAATTCCCACATAGCCCATGCCGAGTGCCAGTCCAATCGCCATGTCAACAAAAATGGCTGCAATTTCCTTTGCCGTTCCGGGTACGCTGCGAAAGCGAACCAGCGCAAATGCCCCTGCTACAGCAACACCTGTACCGATGTTTCCGTTGACCAGCATGATAACAACTGCGACAGTCATGGGAAGCAATGCCAGCGCCAACGCAAAACTGGCACTGTGCCTGCTCTTATATAAAAACACCAGCGCGGCGGCCGCCCCCAGCGCCATTGCAACAGCCAGACAAATAAGAAGCGACGGCAGTGTAATAGAACCGCTAAAAATACTGTTAAGCATAACGAACCTTTCCTTTCCCAAATATATTGTTAAGCATAATGAACCTTCCCTTTCCCAAATATATTGTTAAGCGTAATGAACCTTTCTTTTCCCAAATATAATTGGAGCGATGTACTGCTGATAACATGTACCATATTTTGAAAAACCGGTGGAATAAATCTGATATTCGCTTAACAGCGAAACCAGCCAGAGGGGAATTGCAGAAGGCGTTTTTACTTCCATTACAATCTGCTTCCCGGAAAGAACCGGCTCCCCTGCGTCTCCTTCGCACAAATCCAAACGGTCACTGCGCCACCGGATATTCCAGTCGAAAGTAACACGCAGCGCAGGATCTTCCAATCCATTCATAGCCAGCCGTTCATAGCCAATAAACACTTTCGGCTCCGGCTGGTACATCTGCAGAAACCATTGTATTTCCCGCTGAATCTGCGGATCCTGATGCAGACGCTGCCCGTCCTGCACAAATGCGTAAATAGCCTGCGGCGGCGCATCAACCCTGCGCTTATACACAACACCATTAAATTTTTTCTTAATCTCAGCAAACACAATGCTGTCCTGCTCCGGAACACCATAGCTGCGCAGCCGGAATTTTTCTTTATATGGCGGTTTTTCAACCGATCTGCGAATCAGATCAAAATTGTCTGTATCAAAATAGAGATTACAAACAGTATGTACCCCATATCCATCCTCTGCCAGCTTCTCCTTCAGCACAGGCAGAATTGCCCTGTACTGCTCCGGCGTCAGCAAAAACTTCTTTTCATATCGCTTAAACGAATATTGTACTCTTTCCACCTTTCACCTCCAAAATTTTTCTTATGCACCCTAAAATAAAACCTCCCCATTGCTACTGCTTTGGCCAGCACTGCAGTAACTTTCACACTGTTTCTTTAGAACACTATATCAATAATTTGTAAAAAATTTGTGAGATTTTTGAAAATAAAGAATATTTTAAAATAAAAACCAGACAAGTCTGGTACAACGTTTTCGATACGTTGTACCAGCATCTTGACGACACTCCAAATGCATTTCGTATAAAAACGTTTCTATCAGGAACGATAATCCCCATTGATCTTAACATAATCGTAAGTCAGGTCACATCCCCATGCCCTGACGCTGTATTCACCTGACTGCAAGTCAATCAATATATAAATTTCATCCTCCGCAAGTATTTTTGCAGCTTCTTCCTCTGAAAACGGAAGTATTGCACCATTCTGGCAGACAGCAATCCTGCCGCAGGGAGACGCCAGCTCCACATTAACTTTGTTAATGTCAAAATCAGCATCCGCATATCCGATCGCGCATAAAATCCTGCCGCAATTTGCATCTTCTCCAAACAGCATACATTTCAACAAATCAGAGCCAACTACACTTTTTGCAACGGTAATTGCTGTTTCCTGATCTGCTGCACCGCTGCAGGTGCACTCCAGCATTTTCGTAGCTCCCTCCCCATCTGCGGCAAGCATTTTGGTCAAATTTACCATTACAATGTACAAGGCCTGACGAAAACATTGATAATCCTCATCCCCGGCCTGAATTTCCCGGTTTCCCGCCAAGCCATTTGCCATGACGCTGACCATATCGTTTGTAGAGGTATCTCCATCAATCGAAAGGCAATTATATGTTATCTTAACAATGTCTGACAGCGCTTCTTTCAATAAATCTGCAGAAATAGCAACATCTGTTGTAATAAAATTCAGCGTTGTTGCCATATTGGGATGAATCATTCCGCTTCCCTTTGCCATGCCGCCAAGATAACATGTTTTCCCCTGCATCTCAAAGCAGACTGCCACCTCTTTTTTCACGGTGTCTGTCGTCATAATAGCCTTTGCAGCTTCTGTATGGGCATCTGCTGACATCCCCCTGACTAATTCCGGTATCCCTCTGCGAAATGGTTCCACTGAAAGCGGCTGCCCGATCACTCCGGTAGATGCCACAATGACTTCCTCGGCTCTGATTCCCAGCTCCTTCGCAGTAAGCTCAGACACTGTCTCCGCTACCGGAATCCCATCCGCATTACAGGTATTGGCATTTTTGGAATTGACAATAACTGCCCTGGCAGTATTTTTTGATTTTTCAAGATGCCTCTGTGTCACAATAATCGGCGCACCCTTAACCTTGTTCTGCGTATACACTGCAGCCGCTGCACACGGGGACTCACTGTAAATCAGCCCAAGATCGTTTTTTTCCTTATCCGGGTTGATACCGCAGTTCAATCCATTGGCCACAAAACCTTTCGCAGCACAAACGCCGCCCTCTGCATACGTATATCCTTCAAATTGTTCCATTGTCATTTTTCATTCTCCAATCTTTTGTTCCAAAATATTTCACATCTTATTTTCCGGCATCAAGCCGATAAAACGCTCGGTCTTATCATTCATCATACTGCAAGGGAAAAGCACCGTCAACTGGTACAGTGTTTATATTTTTTGCAAATTGCAGATCAAACGGTGCAGCAGCGCTTCACATCCTTCCAGGATATCTTCATAAGTCTGGTCAAAATCGCCAGTATACCAGGGATCTGCAATCTCTTTGCTGCTTCCTGCAAACTCAGGCAAAAGCGATACTTTTCCCTCCGGATCTCCCCCAACAATCCGCAGAATATTTTTATAGTTCCAATAATCCATCCCAATAATATAATCATACTTGTCGTAATCACTGCGGCTCATCTGTACGGCCACATGCCGCTCCATTGGAATATTCATCTCACGCAGTTTATTTCTGGTGCCGTAGTGCGGGCTGTTTCCCAGTTCCTCCGTACTGGTTGCCTTTGAAGCAACCTGAATTTCCTTGTCATAACCACTTTTTCGAATTAAATCTTTCATCACAAACTCCGCCATTGGAGAACGACAGATATTGCCGTGGCAGATGAATAATATTTTTACTTTTTGCATTTTAACCTCTCAAATCATCTCAAAGCCTTATTTTTCTTGGTTTTGCGAACCCCAGTGTTTACAAGGGTTTCATAGCTCATTTCTCATAACTTCTGATTTTTCCATGTTTTTTCGGGCAAATGGGTTATAATCCAGGTTACAATTTTTAACCTATTTTTTCAAAAATAACCCATTTTGTAACCCGCATGTTTTTGATTCTTTTACCCATAATTCAAATATTTTTGTGATAGCGCACTCCTTACCGCTACATTATCCTTAAAATCTAAATCTGTATATTATCTTTACGAATACTTTCGATGATGTTCCCTATATTACATGTAAGTCGTCCAATAGCGTCATAGATATTTTCGTTTAATAATTTCTCCTGTCGAATTGCAATATCTACCTTACTTGCCAAATTGCCAACTGCTGGATTTTCTTTAGGATTCATTCCACTTAAATCCGTAAAACGTTTTGTTATATACCTGCGTTTTCCATCCTTTTTATTTTCGAGAATTTGCTCTTCTTCTGGAAATATAATATTTTTTACAGAATCATCATAATGAAGCAGCAAAAATAGTTCAAAGCTAGGATTTGAAACCGCTAAAATGTCGTTATCACTAGCCAATTGCAAAATTGCTCTATACAATTCCGGCTTTGATTTGTAGATATCTGTATCAAATACAATGTTGTGATATATTATAGTTGTAACACCGTGACCCAATAAGATATAATCTTAT
>JAJQGL010000002.1 GCA_021200535.1 Clostridiaceae bacterium
GTGCGGTATAGTACAATCAGGCAAAATGGAGAGACTCTGAGATGCAGATCCATGGACAGGAGATTACATTTACAAATAACATTACCGTGGAAGCATATAATATGCTGCGGAAATCAGTAGACTGGATTTCTGTTACGGAAAAGCGGGCAGCAATCGCGCTGCAGCATTCATTTTATCTTTGTGTGGCAATGTTGGGAGATACGCCGGTGGGAATGACACGGATTGTCAGTGATGGCGGATATTCTTATTTTATCACAGATGTGATTGTGAGTCCGGCTTATCAGGGACATCATATTGGAACGGAAATGATTACACGAACGCTGGATTATATCCAAAAGGATGTTCTTGAAGGGGAAACTGTTATGATTAACCTGATGTCGGCATATCAGAGAGAACAGTTTTATGAACAGTTTGGTTTTCACAAAAGGCCGTTTGGCAATCATGGTTCCGGTATGTCGGTATGGGTTAGCAGGGACAGCCATGGAAATGTAACGAAATATTAAAAAAACAGGGCACAGACAGTTAGAAGCTGCTGTGTCCTGTTTTTTTAGAATAACGGAAAGCTTATAAAAATTGGTTTATCTTTGGATCATAGGAATATCCAATGCCGGCAAGGGTAGTGACAAGCTGCTGCTTATCCTGATTCATATCCTCACAGAGGTTGTCAAGGGTTGGATAGAAATCCCTTAGCTTTGTATTGATATAACTAAGTAAAATAAAAGGATCTCTGGGAATATCCATAGAATTTTACCTCCTTCTGTTTGCGACTTCGTTGATTAATCCGACAATCTTTTCAATGGAATTATTCAGCTGGCTGCGTTTCATGGCTTTGATATATTGTTCCCGGTTATCGTATGCATTACGCACTGCTTCTAACAGGTTTTCCTCTGTGATGGCATCCTCCTGCAGCACAATGCTGTAGCCTGCCTTTTCAAAGGATGCAGCATTCAGTATCTGATCTCCGCGGCTTGCCTGTGCAGACAATGGGATCAGGATATTTGGTTTGCGCAGCGCCAGAATTTCACAGATGGCATTGGCGCCGGCGCGTGAAATCACAATGTCTGCAGCGGCCAGCAGATTTGGCAATTCTTCTTTAATGTATTCGTATTGTACATAACCGGTCGTTCCATTTAAAGATGGCTCTGTTTTATCTTTGCCGCACAGATGAATGACCTGAAACTTTTTCAGAAGCTCCGGAAGCAGTTTGCGTACTGCGTTGTTGATGGCAACCGAACCGAGACTGCCCCCGATTACCAAAATAACAGGCTTATTCTGGTCGAAACCGCAGAACGATAATCCGCTTCCGCGGTCTCCGTGAAAAAGCTCTTCGCGGATGGGAGAGCCCGTCAGCACTGCTTTGTCAGATGGAATGTGCTGCATTGTTTCCGGAAAATTCGTACAAACTCTCTGCGCGCATGGAATGCAGATTTTGTTAGCCAATCCCGGTGTTATATCAGATTCATGGATGACACATGGGATTTTTCTTGATTTTGCGGCAAGCACAACAGGGACGGAGACAAATCCGCCT
Organism: Clostridiaceae bacterium; assembly: GCA_021200535.1. Classification (GTDB taxonomy): domain Bacteria; phylum Bacillota; class Clostridia; order Lachnospirales; family Lachnospiraceae; genus Butyribacter. The sequence continues at coordinate 1,529 of JAJQGL010000002.1, forward strand.
TTGGAAAATACTACGTCCGGTTTGATCTTTTTCAGCAGCTGCCGTGCTTCATGCAAACCCTTGACGACCTTAAACGGATCGCTTAAATTTTTCAGGTCAATATATCTGCGGAGTTTACCGCTTGAAATGCCATAGTATGTTATATTTAAATCTTCCATAAGTTTACATTCTATGCCGTTCCGGGAACCAATATAGTGAATCTCATAGCCCTGCTTTTTCAGCTCCGGAATCAGTGCAATATTCGGAGTAACGTGTCCGGCAGTGCCGCCGCCGGTTAAAACGATTTTTTTCATAGTATGTAGACTCCCTTCGAAATACAAATAATGTGGTTTGTTCAAACCAGGCGTTTCGCTTTTGCTTTGCTCAAATCATGCTTTTCTTGCCCGGTACGTTATATTATATTACAAGATACGGAAAGTTGCAAAGAAAACGTGCAAATAACTGGACTTTATGGGCAGGCAGCAAAACCGGAACACGGAAGGATGCGGATGGAGTGCTGCAAATAGGAATAAACAAAGATTTGCTTCGGATAAATTCTTGACAAATGCTTTTTGGACATTTATTATAATAACAGTGAAAAGACAATGACGGAGACAGTAGCCTTTGGTGAAAAGCAACAGTGAGTCCGGGAGAGTGGAAACCGGGTGTTCAGTATCCATTGAAAGTTTGATTTGTGAAGATCACTCCTGAGTTGCGGATGGAACGGGCGATGCGCTGCAAAGCTTAAGTACACCCCGCCGGAACCCGCCGTTATCAGGGTCATGCATTGGAAACTGTGCAGCAGAATAGGTGGTTATGAATGTTTTTACGGCTTTCATCCTGTTTTGGGATGGAGCCTTTTTTAATGATATAGGAAACTTCGTTCCCTATATCATTAAAACGTTCCGCGAGGATGCGCACGCGCGCGAAACGAAATATATTTTCTATTTTATAGGAGGAATAGTTATGTATGAGAAAGTGTCCAAAGACTTAAATTTTGTCGATCGGGAAAAAAACATTGGAAAATTCTGGCGTAACCAGAAAATTTTTGAAAAATCGATGCAGGCGAGAGAGGGGAATCCAACGTATACGTTTTATGATGGTCCGCCTACGGCAAACGGAAAGCCGCATATTGGTCATGTGCTGACGCGCGTTATTAAGGATATGATTCCGCGTTATAAAACAATGAAGGGATATATGGTGCCGCGTAAGGCAGGATGGGATACCCATGGTCTTCCGGTTGAGCTGGAAGTGGAGAAGCTTCTGGGCCTGGATGGCAAGGAACAGATCGAAGAATATGGTATGGAACCTTTTATTAAGCAATGTAAGGAGTCTGTCTGGAAATATAAAGGGATGTGGGAAGACTTTTCTCAGACGGTTGGTTTCTGGGCGGATATGGATAATCCATATGTAACGTATCATGATGATTTTATTGAGTCCGAATGGTGGGCGCTGAAAGAAATCTGGAACAAGAAGCTTTTATACAAGGGCTTTAAGATTGTGCCTTATTGTCCGAGATGCGGGACGCCGCTCTCTTCTCAGGAAGTGGCGCAGGGGTATAAATTGGTGAAAGAGCGCTCCGCAGTAGTCCGTTTCCGTGTAGTGGGAGAGGATGCTTATTTTCTTGCATGGACGACAACACCGTGGACGCTGCCGTCCAATGTCGGGCTGTGTGTAAATCCGGACGAAACATACTGTCTGGTAAAAGCAGCAGACGGTTACACCTATTATCTTGCGGAGGCATTGTTAAATACTGTTCTTGGGGACCTTGCTAAGGATGGGCAGGATGGAAAGCCGTATGAGGTAGTAGCAACATATACCGGAAAGGATTTGGAATATAAAGAGTATGAGCCGCTCTATGCTTGTGCGAAAGAATGCGCTGACAGACAGCACAAAAAAGGCTTTTTTGTGACCTGCGACAGATATGTTACGATGTCTGACGGTACCGGGATTGTTCATATCGCACCTGCTTTTGGTGAAGATGATGCCAATGTAGGGCGCAATTATGATCTTCCGTTTGTACAGTTTGTCAATGGAAAGGGTGAGATGACCGAGGAAACACCGTTTGCAGGGCTTTTTGTTAAGAAAGCAGATCCGGAGGTGCTAAAGGATCTGGATGCTTCCGGCAAACTGTTTGCCGCACCGAAATTTGAGCATGATTATCCGCATTGCTGGAGATGTGATACGCCGTTGATTTATTACGCAAGAGAATCCTGGTTTATCCGGATGACCGCTGTCAGGGATGATCTTGTACGCAACAATAACACAGTGAACTGGATTCCGGATTCGATTGGAACGGGACGTTTTGGCAATTGGCTGGAAAATATTCAGGACTGGGGCATCTCAAGAAACCGCTATTGGGGGACGCCGTTAAATATCTGGGAGTGTGAGGGCTGCGGCCATCAGGAGTCTATTGGAAGCCGCGAAGAGCTGGCAGCGCGCAGTGGAAATCCGGAAGATGCAAAAGTTGAGCTTCACCGTCCGTACATTGATGAGGTAACATTTACCTGCCCGGATTGCGGAAAGACAATGAAGCGGGTGCCAGAGGTGATTGACTGCTGGTTTGATTCAGGCGCCATGCCGTTTGCCCAGCATCACTATCCGTTTGAAAATAAGGAGCTGTTTGAACAGCAGTTTCCGGCACAGTTTATTTCCGAAGCGGTTGACCAGACACGCGGATGGTTTTATTCGCTGATGGCAGAATCTACGCTGCTCTTTAATAAAGCCCCATATGAAAATGTGATTGTGCTGGGGCATGTTCAGGACGAAAATGGGCAAAAGATGAGCAAATCAAAGGGAAATGCGGTTGATCCGTTCGAAGCTCTGGAGAAATACGGCGCAGATGCCATCCGCTGGTATTTCTATGTAAACAGTGCCCCGTGGCTGCCAAACCGTTTTCATGGCAAGGCAGTACAGGAGGGACAGCGCAAGTTTATGGGGACGCTGTGGAATACGTATGCATTTTTTGTCCTTTATGCTAACATCGATGAATTTGATGCGACAAAATATTCTTTGGAATATGATAAGCTGGCTGTGATGGATAAGTGGCTCTTATCTCGTTTAAATACGGTTGTAAAGGCAGTTGATGAAAATCTGGACGCCTATAAAATTCCAGAGACAGCAAGGGCACTGCAGGATTTTGTTGATGAGATGAGCAACTGGTATGTAAGGCGCTGTCGTGACCGTTTTTGGGCAAAGGGCATGGAACAGGATAAGATCAATGCTTATATGACGCTTTATACAGCTCTGGTCACGATCTCTAAGGCAGCTGCGCCAATGATTCCGTTCATGACAGAAGACATTTACCGGAATCTGGTTTGCTCAATCAATAAAACGGCGCCGGAAAGTGTCCATCTCTGTGATTTTCCGAAAGCGGAGACTTCTTATATTGATTTGCAGCTGGAGGCGGATATGGATATTGTGCTGGAAGCATCGCAGCTGGGGCATGCCTGCCGTAATACGGCAAAAATCAAAAACCGTCAGCCGATTGGCAGGATGTATGTAAAGGCGGAGAAAAAGTTGTCCGATTTTTACCTTGCGATTATCCGTGATGAGTTAAATGTAAAAGAAGCAGAGTTTACAGATGATATCAGCAGGCTGACAACGTATTCCTTTAAGCCGCAGTTAAAGACACTGGGACGCCGCTTTGGCAAAAACATCAACAAGGTTCGTGAAATTCTTGCTGGACTGGATGGACAGGCTGCCATGGCAGAGCTGGAGGAAAAGGGGAGCCTGACGATTGCTGTCGATGGCCAGGATGAGGCGCTAGACAGAGAGGATTTGCTGATTGAGACAGCGCAAATGGAGGGATATATTTCCGCCAGTGACCATGGGGTAACTGTAGTTCTGGATACTAACCTGACACCTGAGCTGATAGAGGAAGGCTTTGTACGTGAGGTTATCAGTAAGGTTCAGACAATGCGAAAAGATGCCGGTTTTGAGGTAATGGATCACATTCGTATCAGTATGCAGGACAATGGCAGAGTGTGTGAATTGATTCGCAGCAACGAAGCAGAAATCTGTCAGGAGGTTCTGGCAGATCAGGTAGCATATGATGGCGCCGCAGGTTACACAAAAGAATGGGATATAAATGGGGAACAGGTTATCCTTGGCGTTGAAAAAATATGATGCACGCGGTTATATAGATTTTTTCAGGCTGCCAGCCTCTGCTGCAGATGCAGAGACCGGCAGCTTTTTTGTGATATATAACAGGGAGAATTAATCATGCTTTGTAAAAATGTGTAAGGGAGAAGGTGTTGTGAAAAAAACGGAATAAAAAGGAGTTGGCTTCGGTAGAGGGAGCTACCGAAGCCAAAATGAAAAAAATGAAAAAGAATCTATCTCAAACAAAAGTCAGTCGTCTAAATTGTTGTACTGGGAAACTGTATTTCTCTTTCCCTTTGATTTAATAACAGTATATCCATAAAATGTGAATGTAATTTGTAGAAAATCTAAAAACTTTATTAATTCACAAAAATCACTAGTACATCAAAGACTTAGTTTTCGATGTACTACTCCATCTAAAACTTAATTTTCGATGGAGTAATGCCTTGTGCCGAAAGTTTCTGCTCTGTCTCGCAGCAGCCAAGAGGCGGCTGGCTATTTTACCTTAAACTTTTTAGAGAGTAAGGTAGTAAGCTGCCTTGCACTGTCATATGCAGTAATGCGGTATGTATATGTGCCGCGGCTTAGTTCCCCAAATTTGATTTTTCCGCTGATTTTCAGAATCGAATAGGATAGGGCATTTGGCTTGGCTGTTGCCGTGGCAACGGTTTTTCCATTTTCGTTCAAAATACTTGCCTGCACAAACTTAATTTTCAAATCGGAGGAAACTGTTCCGCGAAGCACGAAACTACTTCCCTTTTTTAAGGACTTTGGTGAGTTGCCGTTTGTCAGCTGCAGTGTCGATTTCAAAGCTGGTGTAAAACACCATAGTTTACCAACCGCTTCCGTATCAGAAGAGGTACAGGCCTGCAGGCCTGCTTTGAAGCTGCTGCCAATGGAGAGATACGCAGAAGAATTTACATTGGTAATTCGATAGGTATCGGTACCTTTCAGCGAGATTGTCCACTGCTGGGCTGCCGCTGCAGTATATTTTTTTTGGACAACTGTGCTGTCTGACTCTGTGAGGGCCAAATCGGAATGCAGCAAAGTGATCGAGTATTTTCCGTTTCCAAGGTAGGAAACAGATACCTTTCGGTTGTATTCTTCATTTTTTTTAATCAGCGTTGCCGGAGTATCTTCTGTTTTTGCAGAATTGCTGATACCAAGGGTTACGCCGCTGGAACCGGAGGGACGCAGAAAATAGACGCCTTCTTCCAGTGTTTTTTCAGAGTCAATGCTTTTTGTGGTGACAGAACTGTTTTTATAATTAGAATAGACAGCAATAGCCTTTACCGTTGCACTTTTCTTTAGCTGAAAAGGAGAAGAATATTTTTGGGAAGAGGTGGTTGGTGTCTTTCCGTTTGTTGTATAATAGATAGTAGCGTTTTTTGTGTCGCAGGAAAGAGTAACTTTTGTGCCGGCGGAGGTAACGGTTTGTTTGATTTCCGGTGCGGCAGTACGGCTTTCCATCGAAACGACACAGGTTTTATATCCCATTGTCCAGTACGAAAAATGATAATGTGCGTCATTGTAGGCGTTGACAAGAGGTTTTCCGGCGCTGTTTCTTCCGACACAGATGGCAACATGCCCCCAGCCGCCGTTGGTCCAGTAAAAGACTACATCGCCCTTTTCTACGTCAGAATCGCTTGGTGAATAATTTATCTTGTAGCCGGATTTTTTTAAATAGGAAAAAAGCTGTTTGGAAAGTCGCCACGCATTGGAGGTTTTTCCGATTCCCTTCCAATACCATGTGGAATCCATGCTCATGCCGCCTTCTTTTAAACATTGTGAAACATATCCGGCGCAAAGCTCTCTGCCGTATTTTTTGCTTGGGTTTGCTTTATAAGAATTTCCAGATTTTTTAAAACAGGAATCCGCATATGCCACAGCCTTGTCCGCAGAATACGAATCACCGGGCTTTGCTTCCGCCTGTTTGCTGCAGCAGAATAAAAGAAACAGCCCTAAAATAGAGAAAAGTGTAATTTGTACCGTTTTCGTATTTATGTTCATTGGAGAATGGTTCCTTTCCTGTTATTTGTAAAAAAATCACTATTCTCCATTATAAGATAAAATATGTCAAAATTCCATCTTTTTTTTTGAATTTTGACATATTTTAGCAAATTATAATATTTTGGGCTTATCGTTTTAAACCTGTCCGTATTTTTCAAGAATTTTTTGGATGCGCTCTGTTGGATTCAAAAGCTGGCTGATGGACTGGTCGTGGTTTAATGTGTCAATCAGCAGTGCGATATATTTGCTCATATCAGCGCTGATATAGTAATCCCGGTCCAGTACTTCCTGCGGCTGGTATACAAGGTTTGTTGTAATTACCTTATCAATGATGCCTGCCTCCTTTGCACGGTCAAATTTTTCCATGCCATTTGTAAACAGGCCGAAGGTTGCAGCAACAAAGATATGTCCGGCTTTTCTGTTTTTCAGCTCTGTAGCAACGTCAATCATGCTTTCTCCGGAAGAGATCATATCATCAATGATAATAACATCTTTGCCCTTTATATCAGCGCCGAGAAATTCATGTGCAATAATCGGATTGCGCCCATCTACAATGCGGCTGTAGTCACGGCGTTTGTAAAACATGCCGACATCAATGCCGAGGACATTTGCAAAGTATACAGCGCGGCTCATGGCGCCTTCATCCGGGCTGATAATCATTAGATGGTCTGCGTCAACCTTCAGGTCATCCACATTTCGCAGCAATGCTTTGATAAATTGATAAGTTGGCTGTACCGTTTCAAAGCTTTTCAGAGGAATTGCATTTTGCACGCGGGGATCGTGCGCGTCGAACGTAATAATTCCCTCGACGCCCATTTGCGTCAATTCCTGGAGAGCCAGCGCGCAGTCCAGGGATTCCCTTGCACTTCTTCTGTGCTGGCGGCTCTCATACAAAAAAGGCATAATCACAGTAATACGGCGGGCTTTTCCGCCGACGGCAGCAATGATACGTTTCAGATCCTGATAATGGTCGTCCGGTGACATGTGGTTTGTCTGGCCGCAGACTGTATAGGTCAGGCTGTAATTACAGACATCAACCAGAATGTATAAATCATCACCGCGAACGGATTCGCGAATCAGTCCCTTTGCTTCCCCTGAGCCAAAACGTGGGCAGGCAGAGTCAATCAGATATGAATCTCTGTTATAGCCTGCGAGAGAGGAGGCGGTAGTGTGAAGCTTTGCGCGGTCTGCGCGCCAGTCTACAATATACTGATTTACTTTTTCCCCCATTGTACGGCTGCTCTCTAAGGCTAAAATACCGAGAGTTCCTACAGGCATTGTTTCTGCTAGTTTGTCATGTCGTTTCATAAATCAATCTCCATTCCCGCGCGGTCTGCGCATTATTTTGTAATTGCTTTCTTAATGCGGATATCGCCCCCGCTGCTCT
>JAJQGL010000070.1 GCA_021200535.1 Clostridiaceae bacterium
AAAGGTAAAGGCATATCGGAAACTTTTTAAGGGTAAGGGACAGAAAAAGACCGTTGCAGTGAAGTAATAATTTGAAAGTCTCAATTCTTTATAAGTGCGGTATCCAGACAAACTTGAGGGCATCCTTTGACATGGGTGCTCTTTTTTATTTGTTTTTAAAAGTTCATTATTCAGTAGAAAAAAAGAAAAAATTTTCTTTTTTTTCTACTGAATAAAGGATTGATTTTTGAAAAATGGTTGCTTATCCTGTCTTTGCAATTATCAATCTCTCTGAAAGGCCTGTCAAAAAGGTATGAAGAGGAATGCAAAGAAAGGAGAAACCGTATGGATTATGTAATGACGCAACAGGATGTATACAATGCATTTTTTGTTTTAACAGAAGATGTTTTGTCTGGAGAAAACAGGCCAGTGTTATTGGCGTATGGCAATGCATTTGCGAAGATTATGGAAAATGGGGAGGAAAAAGAAAATGCTTAATTTTGAAGAATTTCAGGTGCATGTCAGCAGCACACTTGCATGGCACCTTCCGGATAACTTAAAGGATGCAAAGATTGCCTTAAACGAAGTAAAGAAAAACAATGGACTGGTGCTGCACGGTATTACGGTATGCCCCAAAGACAGTATAGTTGCCCCTAATATTTATCTGGAAAGATATTATGATGACTATGCGTCTGGCAGGGCAATGGATGCAGTGCTTGATGACATTGCAAGGAGCGTATCCGGGCATGTAAATACACCAGACAAAGTGACAGAGCTTGTCCGGGAAATTTCAGATTTTGAAACTGTGAAGGGAAAAATTATCATGAGTGTCTGCAACACAGAGTGGAACAAAGAGTTTTTAGAAAATGTACCGCATACAGAACGTGAAGATTTATCTCTTGTTTATAGGTTACACTTTGGAAACACAGAGGATGGGCAGCAATCGGCGTTGATTCATAACCATCTTATGGAAGACTGGGGTGTTACCAAAGAGCAGATCCATGAACTTGCTATGAAAAATACAAGGGAAATTCTTCCGCCGACAGTTCAGACTATGGGTGAAGTTATCAAGTCCATGTTCGGATATATTCCGGATGATATAGATCTGATGGTTCCGGATATGCCGCCAGACCAGCAGATTTATGTGATTAGCAACACATCATACATTAATGGAGCAGTATCCATGTTTTATGAAGATGTGTTGGCAGATTTATCGAAACAGGTGGGAACAAATCTATACATTCTGCCCTCTTCAACGCATGAAGTAATTGCTGTGTCTGCCAACATGGGAAACCCTGCTGTGTTTGCCGGTATGGTTCGGGAGGTAAATACAAGAGATGTATCGCCGCAGGAACAGCTTTCCAATCATGTGTACTACTATGATGCGGGTGCGAGAATGTTACAGATTGTAAAAGGGGATTTTGGATTGGAAGAAACCCAGAAGCAGGAAGAGGAAAAAAGTCAAAATGCGGCAGATTCCCAGAAGCGGGAGGAAAGGATGTCTTCGCGGCGGCGGAGGGATATGCAGAGATGAGGGCATGAACATATAGCAGGAGGGAAATGAAATGAAAAAAACAGAAGTTGCATATCCAGTGGATTCCTTTATTTTTGATCCATCCAAAATGGAAGATATATACGAAATCATTGGCTCCCGCGTCAATTATTATCGGAAGGAGCAAAACCTGTCTGTGGATGAAGTGGCAAATATGTCGAACATTTCACCTAATGTATATTATCAGATCGTAAAGGGGAAAACAGACTTTCGTTTTAGTTCCCTTTTAAAAATTATTAGTGTATTAAATATTTCTCTGGATGATGTGATTCCGCTCGTAAAAAATATTAATGGGAACAAAAAAGCAGTCAATGCTGCGCATTTTCGTTTTTTGACAAAAGATTTGTCAGAGAATCAGATGAATTTGTTGTTTGATATTATCGACAAGTATGTACTGTCACTGTCAATAAATGAGCAGAAGAAAGGGGGTAAATAATGGCATTACAGTATTGTCCGCATTGTTTTCGGCTGTCTGAACCGTCTGAGCGTTGCGGTTTTTGTGGTTGCAACCTGACAGTGACAGGTGAGAACCCTAAAACTGCATTGCAAAGGCTTACCACGATTAAAGATCAATATATTGCAGGGGAACTGCTTGCCGTGGAAACAGATGATAAGATCGGGGAAGTGCAAAAATATGTTGCTATGGACATTGGTACAAAACAAAAAATCCTGCTTTATGAATTTTTCCCCCAGGAATATGTATTCCGGAAAAATCAGAAGATACATACGTATGCAGGACAAAGGGAAATCTATTTAGCACAGTTAAATGCATTTGTAAATAATGCAAAGCAGCTGATGGCAGAAGATACCAAATATATGAATTTGTGTTTCGCCAATGCCACCTGTTACTTGATTGCAAAAGGGGATATAGAAACAGAGGCCCCTGGAGAAATGGTAACGGAAAGCGAAGATGAGTCAAAAATAAAGAAAGCAGAGCAGGATTTATCTATAGGGGTGAAGAAAAGAGCAGGAAAACATCAGCTGACATGGAAACAGTTGTTGCCGGTTGCTACAGTTGCAGTAGTGCTGTTGGCAATGGGAGGCCTGCTTTTTGCCTGGCCCCAAATTGGTCTGACATCTGCAGACAAAACAATCGTCCAGGCAACATCCGGACAGGCAATTTCCATTGACGCGACACCGGATGAAAAATCAACCCCTGCAGCCACAGAATCAAAAGCTTTGACTGCTTCGCCGGTACCGACAACAGAGCCAAAAAAAACGACAAAGCCAAAAACAACAAAGCCCAAAAAAACGACAAAGCCAAAAACAACAAAACGTCCCAATAAGAAAAAAAAGACAACCCCGGTGGCAACACAACGCCCAACCGCAACACAGCATCCGGTTGCGACATTAACACCAGAAACAGCGAAGCCGGTTGCGACACAGGCACCATCCGCAGACAAAAAAAGTAACAGCATTACTGATTCTGATGTTAATGAGATATACAGTTTGGATGATGATGACATAGATTGAGGGAGGTATCTATATGTTTCGGTTTATTAGAAAATTTGATTTTAGACAGATAAAAGAAATTTGTAAAGGCATAAAAGCAGGCGTGGATGTCACGGTATATGCAGACCCGAAGTTTGTCTGGAAGCAGATGTCAGAAATCCGGCAAGGGCTGGAAGCAGGAGTGGATGTTATGATATACGCAGACCCGAAGTTTGATGTGCTGCAGATGCTGGAAATTCGAAAAGGGTTGGAAACAGGAGCAGATGTCATGGTATATGCAGACCCAAAGTTTAATTTTAGACAGATGAAAGAAATCCGGAGAGGATTCCGGCTGTGACACAGTATACAGTTTAGATGATGGTGGTATAGAAGGGAGAGAAATATGTTTCGATTTATTAGGAAGAGGAAGAAATATTTATTTGCTGTTGTGATGGTAGCATCCCTGGCTTTTTTGATTCATGTGAAAGCCCGGGCAGGAGAATATAATGGGTTGACATATACGATTGAAAATCAGACGGTGACCATAACAGGGTATTCCGGAAGTTCGGCCAGTTTAACTTTGCCGTCACAGCTAGAGGGCTGTCCAATTACAGCGATTAACGAGGGAAGCTTTAGCAAAAACAGCACATTGGAGATAGTTGATCTGTCGGAAACAGATATTGTTGCTGTTCCTGACAGCTGTTTTCAATCTGCCCTGTATCTAAAAACGGTAATTTTGCCTGCCACGGTCGAAGAGATTGGAGTCAGTGCATTTCAGGATTGTACGTCCCTGGAAGAAATTGAGATACCGGTATATTGTGAAACAATCGGTGCATATGCTTTTTATGGCTGCAGCAAATTGACAACCGTGTCCAATCATTCCGTTAAGCTGAGCATGATGGATAAGTTTTCTTTTTTTAACTGCCCTGAATTGAGAACTTTATATATTCCGGCGGTTTGTACAGTTTCTTCCAATATAATTGACGTACAAAACGCAACAAATCTGATTTCTGCAGAAAGCAACAGCAGTTTTCAGCAATCATTTTCTGAATATGAGAATATAACATATTATAGTGATTTTGAGGTCACTGCGGATACCGATTCAGGGGATGAGGCAAAGAAGCTATCTTTTACGCTGGAGGATTGGAGTTCGTATCAGATCTGTTGGGTGTATGGAGGAACAGTTGTTGCCGAAAATTGTATTACAATATCTCCGGATCAGAACGGAGAATATGTCTGTTATATTTCTAATGGTATATTTGTGCATGAAATACAGTACAATGTATCTTCGGCTGATGAAGAGGAAACAGCTGATCCCGCTTCGACAGATTCCCCATCTGGCAACAATGTAACAATAAAAAAAGTGACCGGTATTAAGATCAGCGAAAAAACGGACCGTCTGTACCTTACATGGAAATCAACTGCAAATGCAACCGGGTATTATATTTATCGGTCTGGAAAAAAGAACGGGAAGTATACAAAGATTGCTTCTGTAAAGAAAAATAAATACAAATCCCAAAAACTAACAAGAGGGAAAAAATACTATTTTCGGATTATTGCGTATCGGAAAAAACAGGGGAATATATTTCAGGGTACGTTTTCCAAAATAGTATCAAAGAAACTGCAGGGGACTCCATCTACCCCGGCTTTGTCCCAAAAAGGGAATTATATTTGTTGGAAAAGAACAAAGGGAACGGATGGAGTAGTCATTTATGCAAGAGTTCATGGAATCTGGGGAAAGGTAAAGACACTTTCTTTCACAGCTTACCATAACAATGGTATTGCAGTTACCTCGAGTAAAATAGAAGCTGTGAAAATTAAATCATATCGTATTGTAAAATATAAGGGAAAACAGTACAGAGCATACAGCAAGCTGAGTAATTCGTGTTTGTTTTGATTAAAATGCGGTTATTGATGTTGAAAAAATCAGCACCACACGTTAGACGAGTGGTGCTAATTTTTTGTTTATTGATATATTGTGCAATATAAGCTATAATCTTATTGTAATACTAATGAAGCAGTTGCAAAAGAAAGAATAAAGTCAAGAAGGAGGAACAAAGAAATGAACGAAGGGAAAAAATATAAGCAATTTGCATACCAAAATTGCTATATAAAAGAAAATTACGACAGAATAAACTTAATCGTACCCAAAGGGCGAAAAAAAGAAATAAAGGAAAAAGCTGCCGCAGAAGGAAAAAGCGTAAATAGATATATCAATGGATTGATTGATACTGACATGCAATAAAAAGGCATAAAAATACCAGCCGCCCTTTTTATGAGTAGAAAGAGAGGAAAAAAGAGGATGGGAAAATTCAAACACCTAACATTTAATGACCGGTTGCATTTGGAAATTCTGAAAAGGGCAGGACATAAGCCGAAGGAAATAGCTGAACTTCTGAATTTTCATGTGAGTACCATATATAGAGAATTAAAACGCGGAGAATTTGAGGCGGTAAATTCTGATTTGACAAAAGAAAAGAGATACAGCCCTGATATAGCGCAGGAATATATGAATGGCGTTTTAGAGGCTAAAGGAGCAGGCTTAAAGATTGGAACGGAAAAGAAATTTGCAGACAGAATAGAGGAAATCATAATAAATGATGGGTACAGTCCTGCGGCAGCGTTAGCACAGGCAAAAAAGGAAGGAATAGAATTTACAGTATGTGTAACAACACTGTACAGCTACATAGATAAAGGAATATTTTTAAATTTGACTTTAAAAGATTTACCGGTAAAGAGAAAAGGCGAAAAGAGAAAAAAAAGAAAATTAACACAAAAGAGGGCAACAAAAGGAGAAAGCATAGAGAAGAGACCGGAAGAAATAGACGGCAGGAAAATATTTGGGCATTGGGAAATGGATACCGTAGTAGGTGCAAGGGGAATATCCAAAAAATCTTTATTGGTGCTGACAGAGAGAAAAACGAGAAAAGAGATGATATTTTTATTAAAGGAACATACGGCATCTGCGGTTGTAAAAGCATTAGACCGGTTAGAACGGAAAATTGGAAGTGCGAAATTTCGCAAGATATTTCAAACGATTACGGTAGATAACGGTTCGGAGTTTTCGGATTGGGAGGGTATGGAATGCTCAAAGAGAAATAAAAAGAAAAGAACGAAAATATATTACTGCCACCCATACAGTAGCTGGGAGCGCGGCAGCAATGAGAATCAAAACAAACTGATACGCCGCCGCATTCCTAAAGGTGTCAATTTTGATGATAAGACGCAGAGGGATATTGACGAGATGACGAAATGGATTAACAATTACCCACGCCGTCTCTTTGATTATCAGACGGCAGAGGAATTATTTAATATGGAACTGCAGCGTATTGCGGCATAAAAAAACGAATGTGGCAATCTATAGGATAAGTGCGCCCATTTTCAGGAAAAAACAGCAAAAGAGAGTAATTCAGGCATCTTATGATCTAATCCAAAATCAAAATAAATTGGTAATAATTAACAAATAACAGGTGGGGAATTTATACAATTTAACGAAAGTGAAAAACTTGAAAATTCTTTCGCATTTAATATTGACATTTTTAGAAAATGTGGAAACTGTTGTTTGATGTTGTGTTCGGGGAAATCATTTTGTATAATAAGGGATAGTGATGCGGATAAAAAGAATCTGACAGAAATGAGAGGGCTTATTTGATATGACAAAACAACAATTTCGGGAATGCATTCGCCAGTCAAAGTTTATTTTGGATGGAGCGACGGGAACAAATCTGCAGCTGCGGGGGATGCCGGTCGGCGTCTGCCCGGAGGAATGGATTTTGGAAAATGCGGATGTGATGCGCGGATTGCAGCAGGAATATATACAGGCAGGCACGACGATTTTGTATGCGCCAACGTTTTCCGGCAACCGGATTAAGCTTGAGGAGTATGGACTGCAGGAAAAGATTGGAGAGATGAACCGTGCGCTGGTTGAAATTTCGAAAGATGCAGTTTGCAGGGAAGGAGCGCAGGGAAAGGTTTTTATTGCCGGAGACCTGACCATGACAGGGAAACAGGTAGAACCGGTGGGGCCGCTGCCGTTTGAAGAGCTGGTTGACATTTATAAGGAGCAGATTGGTTATCTGGAGGAAGCCGGGGCGGATCTTCTGGCTATAGAGACAATGATGAGCCTGCAGGAGTGCCGTGCTGCAGTAATTGCGGCAAAGGAGGTCACTGAGCTTCCGGTTATGGTTACCCTGTCCTTTGCAGAGGATGGCCGTACCTTGTTTGGAACGGATGCGGCAACGGCTGCGCTGGTACTGACTACGCTTGGTGCAGATGCGGTGGGGGTAAATTGTTCTACCGGGCCGGACAGGATGCGCAGCGTGATTCAGATTATGAGGGAATATACGGATCTTCCGATTATCGCAAAGCCAAATGCAGGGCTGCCGCAGATGGTAGATGGCCGGACGGTGTATGACATGGGACCGGAGGAATTTGCAGAGGAAATGCTTTTGCTTGCCAGAGAGGGCGCAGATATATTGGGCGGCTGCTGTGGAACAACGCCGGAGCATATCTCCTGCATGGTGCAGCGCCTGAATCAGCATGGGGATATGGCAAAAACCACTTTTTCCGACCGCGCCGGGAAAGTGGTGAGACGGGCATTGTCGGGTGAGCGGTTTACAAACCGCATTGATCTGGACGGTCCATTTCAGATTATTGGAGAACGTATAAATCCAACGGGAAAAAAGGCGCTGCAGGCAGAGCTGCGCGAGGGATGCCTTGATTTGGTCACAGAGTTTGCCGAGGCACAGGAAGAAGCGGGGGCATCTATTCTTGACGTCAATATGGGGATGAATGGAATTGATGAAAAGGAAATGATGCTAAAATCGGTAAAGGAGTTAAGCATTGTCACAGATTTGCCGTTGTCAGTTGATTCCAGTTATGCGGATGTGATTGAGGCAGCGCTTCGCATTTACCCAGGCCGGGCTTTGATCAATTCGATTTCTCTGGAGCCGGAAAAGTTTGAAAAACTGATTCCGGTGGCAAAAAAATACGGGGCCATGTTTATTCTGCTTCCGTTGTCAGAAAAAGGTCTTCCGGAAAATATGGATGAAAAAAGACAGATCATTCACACTATTATGGATGCGGCGTTAGAGCAGGGGCTTTGTAAGGAGGACATTATTGTAGACGGTCTGGTTGCAACGGTGGGGGCAAATAAAAATGCTGCCCTTGAGACGCTGGAGACGATTTCGTACTGCAAGAATGAGTTGGGGCTTGCGACTGCGTGCGGTTTGTCTAATATTTCCTTTGGGCTGCCGGAGCGGATGTTTGTCAACAGTGCATTTATGACAATGGCGATTCAGGCGGGGCTGACGATGGCGATCGCAAATCCGTCACAGGACCTGCTGATGCATGCGATGTTTGCTTCGGACCTTCTGATGAATAAAGAGGCAGGAGATATCCGTTATATAGAGCGTGTTGCAAAGAAAAAGCTGACGGTAGTATCGGGCGAGGTGCCGCCGGATGCCATTGTTTCCGCAAAGGAAACGACCGGGACGCAGAATGTGTCAGAAGGGAAACAGAACGATCCGCTTTTTCAGGCAGTTGTCCGCGGGAGAAAGGAAAAGGTTTTGGAGCTGATCGATCAGGCGTTGCAGGATGGAAGAGATGCCAGAAGCGTGATTGATGACAGCCTGATTCCGGCCATTAATCATGTTGGCGAGCTGTTTGACCAGCAGATTTACTATCTGCCGCAGTTGATTTCCAGCGCTGAGGCAATGGAGGGAGGCATTGAAAAGCTTGAACCTGTGCTGGCTGCAGGCAGGAAAGAGCAGTCGCTTGGAACGATTGTGATTGCCACGGTGGAGCATGACATCCATGATATTGGTAAAAATCTGGTGGCGCTGATGTTGAAAAATTATGGCTATCAGGTGTATGATTTGGGAAAGGATGTGCCTGCAGAGAGGATTATTGAAAAGGCAAAGGAGGTGCATGCAGAAGTGATTGGTCTGTCTGCGTTGAAGACAACGACAATGATGCAAATGACAAAAGTGATCTCACTGGCAAA
>JAJQGL010000079.1 GCA_021200535.1 Clostridiaceae bacterium
CCGCCTCGTTTTTCTCCATCAGGTCGTCCCGCATCAATCCGGAAGCAAAATCGACAAAAGTTGCGAGATCCTTGCGGTTGACGTCCACCTCAGTTTTTGGCAGAAGCAGGAAAGATACGCCGCTGCCCTCGCGCGTAACGCTGACTGTTTCGTGCTGAATCTGCATGGTCGTCTTCGGCTTCATCAGCCAGGACATCACCCGCCTTGCAGGTTCCCCTGGGCAGACCATCAGGTACCACTTCACAAGCGACGCCACCATGGTATCTTTTGTATTCAGGCCGTAATCGATTGGCCACAGGTCATCTAATTTTTCCAAATACTCCTTCACCGCTCTTGCCTCCCGTCTCCGTGCCGCACGGAATTCTTCGCTGTCTGTTACTTGTTACCTCGTTACCTCCAAATTTAGAGAGACGCGTATATACGCACACACGCACACGTGTACGTAAGAAAAATTATTCCCGCGAGTCTCTCTAGATGTAGAAGTAACAGAAGTAACAAGTAACGATTTATGCTGCGTAGGAAAAAAGTTAACTCTGAAATCGCCGCTTTGCAAGCAGAAATTTATCGCCGAGCATATTTTAGTGAAAAGAGCACAAAGAATACGGCGTAGATTTGGTGGAAAGTTATAGCCTGTGGCCAATCGGATGCTTCTGGAAGTTTCTGCTACCGGCTTCAAATTCTGCCTGTACGCTACGCTGTGTCCCGGTTAATTTCTATCTGTACGCTATGCTGTGTCCCGGTTAATTTCTGCCTGTATGCTCCAGCTGTGAGCTGCTCCAACCGCATTTCTGATGCACAGGTTCAATGTTAGCTTCCTATCAGAGCTCACCAACGCTCATTTCCACATCTGCTATTCGCTCCGCCGTATTCAGGTCAAATTCAACAAGACTGTATTCTGGGTGCAGAGTGCCGTTCACGCGATAGGTGAAATTATCCTCCCAACCACAGCGCGTCCAAAGCATCCTTTGCATGGCATCGCTGTAAATCCGAAACGTCCAGTCTTTCGGATCATAGGCTGGCACTTTAAAGCAGTCCACAGTTTTTCTTTCACAGGCTTGCACGGCCAGACAGCCTTTTTCCATATTCATCAGGAACCGGATATACACCGGCTCCGAGAGTGCCTGTATTGTGGAGCGGAATACCATAATCTCCCCGCGCTTTTTCGAGAAAGAGATTCCCGGCATCGGTGTTTCCTTTTTATTCTCCTGCATCCGTACCACCTTTCCCTGCCTGTGTGTTCTTTTCCGGGAACGTATCAAATCGGGCATAGCCCTCCCTGATGTCGACCTGCAGAGCTTTGCTGTGTTCTTCGACCGGCAGACCATAAGAATTCTCCCACTGCTCCGGCATATAGCCTGTGCGCGAGAGTTTTCTGGTCTCAGCGGCAAGCTGCTCGAGTGCCTCCGCCTGTTCCTCCGGCATGGAAAGCACAGTACCTTCCGCGCCAATCTCTGCATCCTCTTTGCTCTTAGAAGATTTTCTCTTCGACTTCACATCAAGGAATATCTCCGTTTCCGCAAGGTCAAAAATATAGATGGTTTCTCCTTCGAAAGTAATTCGGTAGCCAAGAACCTTATACCGGCAACTGGCGTTCCAGTCCATATCCTTATAAAGCTTTGCCGTGAACACCTTGCCGCTGATTTTCCGGCTTTTTCTTTTATCCGGCTTAGCGACACACCAGCGGATAGCGTCCTTGTCATTTTCTCCGCACTTCCGGATCACCATTTTCTGCTTCGCGGAATTAACCAGGATATGTATGTACACCACATCTTCCAGACCATCGATACAGGCTGTGTTGAAGGTCACGCTGTCGCGCCGGATCACCACAGCCGGGTCGCGCAGATGCGCAAACAGCTCCTTGCGGACCACCTGGTAGCCTTCGAAGCTAAAATCCTTCGCAAGCTCCTGTGCCCGCTGATCCAGAAGTTCTTTCCTTCCGAGTGTTGATTCGTTTACAGTTTCGTTCATACCGCTTCCCTCATCTTATCAATCAGTTCCTGTGCCTTATCCATCAGGGCATCAACTTTCTCCCTGGTAAAATCCTGCACGTTTTCCACGGTCTTCGCCGGACGCAGTACATCCCAGTCTCCGGAATATTTCACACGCTCCAGCAAATGTATCTTATCTGCCTCGTCTCCGAAGCTTTCGATCCAGCTAAGAGGATAGAGTGTGATAATCTTCGCCGGAGTTCTTCTTGGACGCTTTGCCGGTTTTCCTTCATCTGAAGAATCTGCAGCCAAATCATCCGTTGCATCTTCCACCTCGGTTTGAGAGCCTGTATCGGCCATCGCATCGGTATCAGCCGCCGTGTTTAAAGCAGCCGCAGCATCGTTGAAATTCAGAATGTCCTCTTCATCTGTGTCTGTTTCAACTTCCTCACGCACAGTGATTTCCGGCTCATTCAAATCGAACAGCATGATTTTTTCGCCGTCCCGCTCCAAAAACTGCCCACGCATGCGGTAGCCGCAGGACGCATTCCATCCCATCAGACTATACAGCGGCTGCGCAAATCCTCTGCAGCTCTTGGACAGCACCGCCCACCTGCCATCTTCGCGCAGCGTCCCCCAACGGATGGCGTTTGGGTTATCTTTCCTGCACGGACGGATGGCGATGCAGTTCTCCACGGTATTCAGAAGCATCTCCACATACTCTACATCTTCAAACTTCCGCAGACAGGCTGTGTTAAAACGAATCTTATCATCGGAAATCGTCATCGCCGGGTCTAGCTTCGTGGAAAAGAACTGTGCGCGAACAATCTGGTAGCCGCTCAAATCAAAGTGCGAAGTGTTAGCTTCCGGGATAAACTGCTCCGCCTCGTCCGATTCGTTATAAACGCTACGGGAGGCATTCGCATAATCCTCTTCCGAAAATCCTGTCCAGGAACGGTTGACCGGCACAAAGCCGCGCAGCGCACCGGCATCCACCACCTCAAGTACCGGCAGCGGACACCCGCGCGAGCCATATTTATGCGCCTCGATCATTCTCTGGGCGGCATTCCACTCCTCATGGGTCACAATCCCCTCGTGGTGATCCGCCTGTTTCTTTCTCGGTCTTTTCCCACGGTTCTTTCTGGACTTGTGCTCCAGATAATCGTAGGTGTATGTTTTCCAACTGATGACATCGCCGCAATGGCGTTCATTCTGAAGGATAGCAAGGATGCTGGCCGGAGACCACACCGTGTTACCGATCTTCGTCTCCCGCCCAAGGTCGGTCAGGATTTCCGCGATATCAGTCGTCGAAAAACCGCCAAGAAACAGGTAGAAAATCAGCCGGACAGTATCCGCCTCATCTTCGTTAATCACAAGGTTCCCGTCCTCGTCACGGTCATAACCGAGCAACTCCGGCGTGAGAAAGATTCCCTTCTCAAACCTGTGCTTTAACGAAGAGACCATAATTTCACTCTTTACGTGAGACTCCTCCTGCGCCGTTGCCGACAGCACTGTCATTATGATATCATTCCCAGAATCCATCGAGTTGAGGTTCTCCGTCTCAAAGTATACAGCGACTGGCGGCTTCATGTTGGCAAGCTTCCGCTGCATCAGAAGACTGTCCACTGTGTTCCTCGCGAAACGTGATATACTTTTCGTGATAATCAGGTCAATTTTTCCTGCTTCACAGTCCGCAATCAGACGATTGAACTGTATCCTATGCTGCAGGGAGGTTCCAGATATACCTTCATCTGCATATATCCCGACAAGTTCCCAGCCTTCATGCGCTTCGACCATATCCCGGTAGGAGTTTATCTGAAGCTCATAGGAAGATGTCTGGTTTTCATCATCCGTTGACACACGCACGTAAACGGCAACGCGAAGAGACTCCCGCTGGATGCTCGGAACATCATCCACGAATTCCGCATCCGGAGGAAGCGTTTCAAGCAACTCCGGGTCAACGCCTTTATATCTCTCACGTATTCTGTTTTTCCGCTCTTCTTTACTGAGTTGGCGTTTTTCCTTTTGGCTCACGTCTCTCCCTCCTTCGGTTTCAAGCTCCAATACCATGACCGCATCTTACGGTAGCATCGGACACCGATTTCCTTTTTGGTATCCTCCGCCACCCGATGGCCGATGCCCTCCGCACTCAGCCGCTCATATATCTCTTTCGATGCCATATCCTCATCCGCGAGAAATTCCCGGATGAGGAAGGCTGCCTTCTCCATTTTTGTCTTAAACACAGGGGGCTCCGCCACTTCCCGCTTTAAAGAACCAATCTCACTGTCCAGCCAGTGAAAACCTTCCTGCGGCCGGATTTCAAAACGGATACAGCCATCTGACGGCGCAAGGCTGTTTTTTATCTGATGGACGATACGGATATCCCTGTCGTCTTCGTCTCGTTCGATTTGCAGAACACTCCGCGCTGCGGCCACCACGTCAATGCTCCCAAGGCTGCGGTATAAATCCTTTGAGCCTTCTTTCTTGTTCAGGTGACCAATCAGAACGATAGCACAGTCATACGTGGATGCCCATATCCCCAGCCGGTGCATCAGCTTCCGCGCCCTTCCGGCTTTCTGCAGATCGGAATCACTCCCGATATATGCCTGGATTGGGTCAATCACCACAAGCCTTGGACGGAATTCGATGATTGCCTCCCGTATCCGTTCATCATCCAATGTCAGGCCACCGCAGACTTCCTCATTGATAAAAGCCACATTGCTGCAGTCAGCACCGTATCTTTCCAGCCGGGGTTTTATCGTATCTCCCACGCCATCTTCTGAACACTGGTAAATGACTTTCTGCGGCCTTCCGAGTGGCTTTCCATCTGGAGTAGCCCCTCCTGTAGACAGTTCAGAAATCAGATTCATCATCATGGTGGATTTCCCGTCCCCTGGGTCGCCCTGCAGGAGTGTAATTTTTCCATATGCAATAAACGGATACCACAGCCAGCGCACCGGCACAGACCGAACTGTGCTGTATAAAGTAATCAGACTGGAACTATCATTTTCCTGCATGGTCACTTCCCCTTTCCCAGACGATATGCCAGCAGATGGCACACGCGATTTTATACAAATATTATACATTTTGTGTGCGGGTTTGACTGTAAACAGGTAGTTCACATGAAAGAATTTTTGTAAACAAGCAGTTCACAAAAAGCCTTTAGACCACAGAAATAGTGAGACGTGTCTGGATTGTGGTCTTAGAGAAAATTTTTTCTGAATCAAGTTGCTATATTCCATTTTCAGAGCTAATAATGGCATGACTTATGCGGGCCAGAGAGAAAGCGAGGTACGCTATGGCCGTTGATTTTGATAAGTTGGGAAAGCGCATCAGTTATCTGCGCAACCGGCGTGGAATTTCGCAGGAAGAACTCGGAGATAAGCTGCACATGACGCGGGAATACATCTCCATGATTGAGACGAACAAAAGAGCCCTCAGTCTGACCGTTCTCGTTGATATCGCAAACATCCTCGAAATTTCCGCCGATGACCTCTTGGTAGACAGCCTGGAGCATCCGGCATCTACCGCCGACAGCGAGGTTCATCGCCTCCTGTTGGACTGTAACCCGCTCGAAGAGGAGATTCTTACACGGACTTTAAAGGAACTGAAGGAAATCCTCTACGGGCTTGGAGTCTGATTTTTGACTTGAAATTGTAACTGCTAACCGCCCGCATAAGCCGCAGCTGCACCCTGGATTTAAAGTCCGGGTGCTGTCTGTGGTTTATGCGGGACGAAAAAGCCCGGCAGATCACCATCCCTCTATGTTGCGGCAACATACTTAGATGGCAATCAGCCAGGCTTATTCAACTAATCACTCTCCTGATAAATGTTCTTATAGCCGTACTTTGTGACCTGCTTAGTCGCGAGATCCAATACGTTGTATATGTAACTGTGTGAGCTGCGATGCAGGCGCATGAATACATCCAATGCGTGTTCATAATCGTCTGTATGGGTGCTGTTGATCACGCGCTCATGATCGCCGTCGATTAAAATTGCCTGAACCACATACTTCTTACCTTCCATGTCTTTGCTCCTTCCTGCCCCTGTGGGGCTGCCCTCCGAAGAGGGCTGTGTTTGTTTAGTACCTGTAGTAGTAGAATCCCCTCTTGCTGGCCCTCTTCGTAGCGCTGACTCTCTTGAAGAAGTTGTTCCCCTCGGCCTTGCCGGTGAATTCAATTGTCTTCTTCGTTTCGAAGTAAAAGTAGTATCCGTCGCATTTCCTCTGGCTGAAGATTGCCATCCGGCTCTCGTCCTTCTGAATCAGGCTCACCGCGTAGAATTCGCCGCCGTGCATCACTGTCTGGAATGTGTGCAGCTCTGTGTATCCAGGGTACTTCCGTGCTATCATGTCCTTTATCAAATCAGTGTTCGTCCAGGATTTGTGGTATGCCATCTGTGTTTCCTCCTTATCTCTGGGGCTGTGTTTTCTTTGTTTGCCCCTTGCAGTGTGTACATTAACTCTGAACGGAACATATATCCACTCAATTCTGCGAAATATCGCAGCATAAAGTACACAAAGATTCGAAGGTGAAAACTGTGGATGATTAACACAGCGAAAGACTTCAGCTTCTCGCTCTGTATAAGACTCTGATTCCAGAATAGTCATAGCCAATGAAGTCAAAAATTTTCTCACGAAGCAGCCTGAAAAGCACATCCGTTTCAAAATAGGTTTCAAGATAAATTCCATCGTCTATCTGAACCGGCCTGTCCATCGAATCCGGCTCCCCGCTTAGAAGAACCCTCGTCCTGCCAAACACCCTGCCGCACAGTTCCAGAAGCCTCTGGTGCATTCCAGTGTCCTGAATGCAGTCCCTTAAAATGACGACCGCGGCTTCTTTCCATGTGGACACTTCCTGCTCCTTCCCTTCCGGGAAGCGTATCCCCACAGCCTTCTTGCCTTTAAATGTGCCAAATTGAAAGGAAGACTCCATCGTCCCTGGGAATGCCTCTCCCTCTGTATCATTTGCACTCATGATCAACTCATCAATCTTTTCATCGATCATTTGGTGAAGAGATTTACGCAATTCCTCTGCTTCATACAAAAAATGTTCTTTTCTCATCTTTCTCCTCCTCGTCTGCCTCCGTGGCGGTTTCTAATCGACTGTCGATGCACCAACATCACGTGACAGCCATATTCTATAAAATCGTCATGCTGTCAATGCTGCTCTTACAGTCCTCCCAGACTTTCATCAGCCGACTGTATTTTTCGTCCGTAAGAACTCCGATTCTCCTGTCGACCTCGATGCCCCGCCGATCATTCTCCAGAAGTCTGCGGTACATGGCCTGCGCTTTTTTGCTCATCCGCTCAATGTGGTAGCAGAATTGGGTTCCGTCCCAGTTGTGTCTGCGGTTCCAGGCGCGTAACTCGGTTTTCATTTCTTCGTATTCCTGTCGGATTGTCATCGCTGTGTTCCCCCTTGTTTTTGCTAGCCCGTTGTTTTCATTGTGTGTACATTAACTCTAAACACAGCATATATCCAGTTAATTCTGCGGGATTCTGCGGCATAATAGTGACAAAGATTTGACGGGAAATTTGTGAGATATGCACGAAGATAAAAAAGCCCACTAAGTCGCTTTCCTGCGCTGTGAGATTTACACAGTGGGAATGCAACCCAGTGGGCTGGCTATTTTTAAACAAAACGCATCAATTGAATATATTTCTTGCCATCTTTCTCTGAATACCTTTCCCAAAACGGAATATAAGAGTTTGGTTCCCCGGTGTAAAAGTTCAACAAATTTTGGTTCTCCTCGCTCTCAAGGAACACAACACCTCCGCCAATCAGCTGTTGAATTTCTTCAATCACTGATAATGCGTCCTCCATCAATCCATCTCCGCTGATCCGCTCATCCGATGGAATACTATAATTCTTACTAAACTGAGCAATAAGAAAAGTAGATACACTGTAGGACTTATTAGCCTCATCAAGCATTGCATACCGTTGCATTTTTCTTTTCCCCGCATTTGATTTTATGGAATCTGCAGGTACAGTGATAGGTTTATGTGTTAAGGTAAAATATCCTGCTACCCGACCATCGTCATCCATAACAAGATATGTAATCGACAATTTACGTTTGGAGAAGTCTATTGCACTTTTTTGAAGAAAAAACTCCACTTCCTCATTTCTCTTGCCTTCTGCGTATTCACAAGAAAAATCGGAGAGAATTTCTTTCACGGAATCCTCTCCGACAAGCTTAACCATATCCATTATCGGGATTATATTATTTTTCATTCCGCTTTTTCCTCTTCGCCGCGACAGCCCGATTTGCGATAGCTCTGATAGTTTCCGGGTCTCTTACGAGAGGAGCAACAGCGGTCCGTGGTTTCCATGCAGGCTGTTGTGCTGCCTTATCCAAAACATCAGCAAATCGCTCTGCGTCTTTTTCATCGGTAATGGTAAAGTTATAAAAAATGCTTGACGTTGCCATAACAGCACCTCCTTCTTCGGCTCTTTCATTGTAATGCACAAAACTGTTAAGTTTCGAACTTCAAATATAGGTTTACGGAGATCCTATCAAAGAAATCCTCCAACACACTCTTATTATACCCAACAGCAGTCTGAAAAGCAACCGCTTCTTAAAATTTCTTTTAGGCAATTTCGAAGCAACCTCGAACGATGCTTTTACTTTCTCCGTGCTGATTTTTTGATTCAGTATAACACTGTTGTCAAACCCAAGGTGCCTCTGTAACATCTATAAAAACGACGGGGAACTTCCCCGCCCACGATGAACCTGGGTCTTGCGGCCAGCCCAAAATGAAATCACTGATTTCATTAAGCATAGTGTATGCGAAAACTGGTAAAAATGCAATAGAATTTTTCAAAATAATCAGCCAGATTTTGGAGGAATAGTTTCTCCGTGATCCGCGATGCTCCAATCTTCCTTTTCTCGAAGGGGTTGACTTTCAGTTTCAAA
>JAJQGL010000034.1 GCA_021200535.1 Clostridiaceae bacterium
CTCTAAAACAGCCTGTAAAAGATACGCAAAATAACGGTTTGTTCCCTCATTGTGCATGCGGGACCCCAGATTTTTCTGATACCTGCTCAGTAACATCGCACCATTATACAAAAAAAGATCCGGACCCTGACATCCAACCGCAAATACGCCCTGATGCCTGTGAATCATTGAATACAAAAGAGAATCGTCCAACTCAGCCAAAACATCCTGTCCAAAAATAATGTGTGTTGCAAATGCCGCCATATTCTTCCTCCATTCTGTCGTTTACCCCCATGCATACCAGATTAGTGCCAGTACCGCCGCCACGCATGCCTGGCTGAATTTTGCCAGCAGATAGCCCCCGACCGACAGATCGGTGTCCCGCAGTACGCTCGCCGTCTGTGCCACGCTGGACAAGCCTCCAAACGCACACAGAAAAAGCATGATAACGAAGCGGATATTTTCCGCTGCGGAAATATCCTTTACCAGAACTGCACCGATTGTAATTTCCAGTATTCCAATCCCAACAGATTTTATTATAGCAGATATTGGCAGCATCGCATCAATTAATTTTGCAAAAATAGAAAATAACAGAATATATCCTCCAACCTTTGTAATCGTCACAAAGCTGTCAAGAATGCTCTCATCAAGGGATGCGATCACTGACGCACCGCCCATGCCATTTTCCGGACAGCCGTTTTCTTCCCGCTGCACACGCATCCCCCTGCGCCAGAAAAAAGAATTGATCCATCCTGATAAATAAATAATCAGAAGAACCGCCAGCGGAAAGCGAAGACCCATACACTGCACGCCAATATACTCCAGCAAAAACATAGGGCTGGCATTGTTGCAAAAAGATAACAGATATTGCGCCTCCTGCCTGGAAATCTTTTTTTCCTGATACAGCCCCGCCGTTGTTTTTGCCCCAATCGGATAGCCGGACAAAAGCCCGATCACCGCCGGGTAGCATCCGCCCCGGCTAAGTCCGAATATTCGTCGAAACAGCGGATAAACAGCTGTGCTGACATAGTCGGTTATATTTTGCCGGATCATGAAGGTTGATAAAATCATAAAAGGAAGCAACGCAGGCATGACTGCAGAAAACCACAGATCCAGTCCCGCTTTTGCTCCCTGACTGACTATATTTGGAAAAAACACAAAACAAATACCGATTGCTCCCAGCAAAGCCATCAACAGCTTCCGATTCATAAGACGCGTTCCACCCAGCACACTGGTTTGCTGTACCCTTTTTTCGCAGTTTACTCATACACCGCACCAGCCATTCATCTTTATAGTTTACTCTGCAAAGTGCCGGAATATGCCTATTTTCCATTTCCGATATACTCCACTGTAAAATACCGGAATATGCCTATTTCCCGTTTCTGATATACTCTGCCGCAGAGGTTGCCGCATTTGCCCCGTCAGAAACTGCCGTCACAACCTGCCGAAGCCTCTTTGTCCTAGCGTCTCCTGCAGCAAAAAAACCGTCCGCCGAGGTTTCCCCTGTCTCTGCCGCCTGAATATAGCCCTGCTGGTCAAGCCGGGCGACCCCCTGCACGGTATCCGTCTGCGGCAGCATACCCACCGCAACAAACACGCCGGAAACAGCCAGCCTGCGCCCAGTATTCAGCAGCACGCCGGAAACAGCGGCATCCCCCTGAATTTCTTCCACTGCCGCTGCTGTCACAATCTCGACATTTGATTTCTCCTGCAGCTTTTTTAATGTCACCGCAGAACCGCGAAATTCATCTCTCCGATGAATCAGGTACACCTTTTCGCAAAGATCAGACAGATACAGCGCATCATCAAGCGCAGTATCTCCGCCTCCTACAACCGCCACTGCTTTTCCCCGGTAAAAAGCGCCGTCACAGACAGCGCAATAAGACACTCCTCTTCCCGTAAATTTCTCTTCTCCAGCCGCACCAAGCTTTCTATGCGTTGCCCCGGCAGCATAAATCACCGTCCTTGAGGCAATCTCTTCCCCGTTTTCAAATACGGTGTTCCAGCCGGTCCCGGTCTTTTCAAAACGGACGGCATTGCCGTCATAAAACTCTACGGCAGCCGCCTGTACATGCTGGCGGAACGCCTCGCCCAAATCATACCCGCTTCTGCCCGGAAGCCCCAGGTAATTATCAACCTGACTGCTATCTGCAATCTGTCCGGTGCCCAGATAAATTTTTTCTGCTACCATGACCGTAAGTCCCGCACGTTTCGCATACAGGGCTGCACAAAGTCCCGCCGGGCCGCTGCCAATCACCAAAACATCCAACATAAGAATCCTCATTTCAATCAAATCAATCAAAGTTTTTCACAATCAACTCTTCTTTTTTGGAAACATCTCCCTCAATGTGAAACGAATTTAACACCGGGTTATCCTCTTCCATCAGTGACAAAATCAGGTAGCTTGCACTGCTGTCGTATGCAAGCCTTTTATCCTCTTTTGATGGTCTGGACGGCGACTCCGGATGGGAGTGCCAGTTTCCCAGAGGAACATATCCGTGCTTCCGCATATCCTTTACCGCTGCCAGCTGCTCCTTCGGATCTAAAGAAAAATGCTCATTAGAATGATCTGTATTCGTCAGACAGTATACTTTTTTAATCACCTTGCCGTCCCCATCCTTCCATCCGGCAAGCAGCCCGCATGCCTCATTGGGCAGCTCGGCTCTTGCATGAGCAAGCAGCCTTTCATAATCACTTTGCTCTAATGTAATCATAATTCGCCTCATTTCTGTGAACCCGAGTGAAAATTTATTTTTCACTAGTATTCTCTATTTCTTCGCCGGCTATGCATGATGATTGTCACACTCCGCCTGCTCATAATCAATCAGCTCCGTAATCGTTGGATGTTTACCGCAAACCGCACAGCCGGATGTATCAGACGGAAGTTTGATTTTACGAAATTCCATTTTAACCGCATCATAGGTTAAAAGAAACCCGGTCAAAAGATCACCGGCTCCCGTAATATATTTAATTGCTTCCATCGCCTGCAGACTGCCGATGACACCACCCATTGCGCCGACAACACCCGCTTCTTTGCATGTCGGAACCGCATCCTTTGGAGGCGGATCCTTAAAAACACAGCGATAACATGGCCCCTTTCCCGGCACATAGGTCATTAACTGCCCTTTAAAACGAATAATCCCGGCATGGCTAAATGGTTTTTCTGCCATAACACAGGCATCATTGATCAAAAACTTAGCCGGGAAATTGTCCGTCCCGTCAATAATAAAATCATACTCTTTCACTAATTCCATAATATTCTCTGACGATACAAAGGTGCGGTATGTCTGAACCGTCACATCCGGGTTCATCCGGTTTATTGTCTCCTTCGCCGAAAGTACCTTTGCCTTGCCCAGATCGTCTGTCGAATGGATAATCTGCCTTTGCAGATTGGACAAATCCACTTCGTCTGCATCAGCAATCCCAATCCGCCCGACACCGGCTGCCGCCAGGTACATTGCCGCCGGCGCGCCAAGACCGCCCGCACCAATAATCAGAACACTGGCATCAAACAGTTTTTTCTGCCCCTTTACTCCTATTTCTTTTAAAATAATGTGTCTGGAATACCGCTCCAGCTGTTCATTTGAAAAAGCCATTACCGTCCTCCTCCCATGAAATACAAAAACTCTACCGTATCACCCTCTGCCAGCGTCTGGGCCGATAAATTTTCGCGCTTTGCAAACTCATCATTGACCGATACCGTGACATATTCCGGTGTTTCTACCTGCTCAAGCTCAATCAGCTCCGCAACCGTGATACCTTCCTTTACCTCTTTTTCCTCTCCTGCAACTGTAATCTTCATCATCTTATACCTCCATTTCCATTTATGCAATCTTTATTTGTTCAACTGCAGCATCCTGTTCAACACTTCTTCAAAATCACGTTTCTTTTTTACGCCGATAAAACGTTCTTCCTCTTTTCCATTCCAAAAAAAGAGAATCGTTGGCGCCGACTGTACCTGATATGCTTCTGCAAGCTCTGTCTCATAGGCAATATTTACTTTCCCGACAAAAACAGCATCCGCATAGACTTCCTCCAGCTCTGCAAGAACCGGTGCCATTCTCTTGCACGGGACACAGCTGTCCGAATAGAAATCAATCAAAACCGGCTTATCCCTTTGCGATATCCTGCTCTCAAACTCTTTTTTATTTAACCGTTCTGCCATATATACCTCATTTCTGCGCCGCACGCTCATCTTAATTCCGCAAAACCGCCTGCTTCTCGGATGCGTTACTTTTTTTCCTCCCCTGCTTTTTTCACCAAAAGGTCATACGTTCCATCCGCATTGTCCACCAGCTTTAGAATCTGATGCCCCTCTTCCTTAATGCTTCTTGGCACGTTCTGCACCGGCTCTCCATCCTTCATATGAATTGACAGAATTTCACCGTCCTCCAGTTCCTCCAGCGCAACCTTTGCCTTGACAAAAGTCACCGGACAAACTACATCTGTAATATCCACAGAAGCATCCACTGCAAGCTCACTCATTTTCATACGCCTCCTTTATTACCTTTTCAAACGCCTCTTTTCCGACCCGGTCAATCGTAAACCGAAACCGTTCGCCCGGATTGGCATGCTTTTCGAAAAAAACAATTGCCGCATCACAGACCCGAAGCAGCTTTTCATGATCCGCAACAAAAGGAATTACCGATTCTCCTTTATAAATGCTGTTTCCAAACAGACCTCCAAAAGATACAATGTACCCATGTTTCTCCTCATAAGCATTGGTCGGACAGGTTTTCGCACATCTGCCGCAAAAATTACATTTTTCCTGTGCAACCTTGATTTTGCCATTCTTTAACGCAATGGCTCCGCTGCGGCACGCCTTGACACAGACACCGCACTGAATACAGGAGTCCGGTATCCATTTCACCTGAATTCCTCCCTTGATGCCCACATCGTTCTCTTCTGCCTTCAGACAATTATTCTGACAGCCTGTAATTCCAAATTTAAACTTATGCGGGAGTTCTCTGGCAAAATAACGGTCATCTAATTCCTTTGCCAGCGCATAGGTATCCACACAGCCGCCCGGACAGATCGCCTCTCCCTGACATGCCGTAATGGTGCGCACTCTCGGTCCGCATACGCCCGGCTCTACATCACCATCGGCAAGCGCCGCTTTGACCTCATCCACCTGCTCCAGCCGGATATATGGAATCTCCACACTCTGCCTGGAAGTCAGATGTACATATCCCTGACCATACGTTTCCGCAACCTGTGCAATTTTTGCCAGCTGTTTCGCGGTCACTGTACCGCCTACTATGCGCAGCCGCAGAGAAAAATGATTTTTCTGCTTCTGCCGCATAAATCCTCCTTTTTTTAATGTCCCATAGTCCACTGCCATGTTTACCGCCTTTCTTTTCTGCCTCCGTATACGGATATTTCCTTTTGCGCTTCTGTAAAATCATGGATTAAATCCTGCGCATCCTCAATCCCAACACTGACACGAATCGTATCCGGATAAACTCCTGCCGCTTCCTTTTGCTGCTCATTGCTGTGAAGATAAATTGTCGAAGCCGGATGGATCACCAGTGTTCTGACATCCCCAATATTAGTCGCCTTGCAGGCAAATTTTAGCCGATTCATCAACCGGTATGCCTGCTCTTTTGTTCCGACCCGAATCGTTAGAATGCCTCCTCCCATACCGTGAAGCTGTTCCTGAACCAGCTGCTTATACACATTTGTTTCCAGCGCCGGGTAATTCACTGTAACTCCCTCTGTCTGCTGCAATGCCTGCGCAAGCAGCTTTGCGTTTTCACAGATTTTCTCCATTCGCAGCCCTAGCGTTTCCATTCCCACAATATTTAAAAAAGCATTCATCGGAGCAAGGCAGCCGCCCATATTTCTCCAGATTCCATTGCGCAGCTTCGCAAGATAGGCAAACGGACCATGCTTTAAATACGCTTTCATGCCCGGATATCGCTTTGCATCCCAGGAAAATCGGCCGCCGTCAACAATGACTCCGCTTACCGCATTGCCTCCCCCATTCATATATTTAGAAGAAGAGTGAATCACAATATCTGCTCCCAGCGCAAGCGGCTGAACCAGGTACGGCGTTGCCGTCGTGCTGTCTAACAAAAGCGGGAGCTTTTTTGTGTGTACAAAATCGGCTACGGACCGGATATCCACAACATCTAATCCCGGATTGCCGATCACCTCTCCAAACACTGCCCTGGTCTTATCTGTAACCAATGGCTCAATCTCTTCTACCGTAAGATGATGTACAAATTTTGTCTGTATCCCAAACGCTTTCAAATCCTGAAACAAATCAATCGTTCCGCCGAAAAGGCCATTTCCGGCAATCAGTTCATCCCCCTCCTGCAATATATTCAAAAGCGCCGCCGTGATTGCTGCCATGCCGGAAGAGCACGCCAGCGCTCCCAGCCCTCCTTCCAGCTCATTCACCCTCTGCTCAAAAGCATCTACAACCGGATTGCTGATTCTGCTGTATGCAAATCCCGGCGCCCGGTTATCAAACACCTTTTCCAACTGCTCTGCCGAATCATAAGAAAACGCATTAACCTGCGAAATAGGAGGAACGGTAGCTCCATCCTGATATCTCTTTACCGCATTTCCATGCAGCAGCTTTGTATTAAATTCCATCTCAGCCCTTCTCTCTGTTAAATGTAAGCACCGTCTCCGGAAACTTCTGTTGCATAGGAAGAAATTGTCTGAATATACTGCACAATATCCTCTATGCGATTTCCCGTCTTTTCCTGCCACTGATCAAAGAACGCCGCGCCTGCAGGTGCCAGCTGTTCTTTTCCAAGAGACGGCTCCACTGCAAGAAGTACAATAATCCCCGCATGCAGCAGGTGCCTTACCACCTCTGCTGCCCTCTCATCATCCTTTGGCGCATACAGGTAAGTGTGCCGTCCGCGAATCGTTAATTCCTTCTCAACCGCCTCAATCGTTTCTCGTAAAAATCCATTTTCTCCCAGCGGGAATTTTACGGCAACGGCACGCTGTCCCTTCAGTGCCGCACGAACCTGCCGGTCAACCTTGCCGGCATAAATGCCATCCTCTCCGCTCTTTACGTCAACTACCATGCCGCAGGCAGATGTCATATTGCTGACCCGGTCAATCAAAATCAGCTCTCCCAGTGTTTTGTGGTGCGCAAATGAGTCAACTACAATTTTGTCCGCCAGGGAAATCCGGCACACTGCAATCTCATTTTTGGCCAGCGAAGCTGTCTTTTTGGGCTGCCCGGTATTTACGTCAACTGCATAGCAAATCTCTGTCACAATTCCCGGAATCAGCTTCGTTCCCAGCTTGACAAAAAACTGCTTTCCGCGCTCCAGCTCTTCATCATCCATCCATAGCAGCGTTGCCGTAAGCGAAGACGCTATCTGTACGCCGGCGTCAATCTGAAGGACACAGCCTCTTGACACATCAACCTCTCTGTCAAGCTGTATCGTTACCGGCTGCCCCTTTTTCGCTTTCTGCACCGGCGTATCTGCCACATGGATGCTTTTTACATGCGCACGCTCACTGCTCGGAAGCGTTATGATTTCATCCCCTGTATGAATTTCTCCCGCCTCAATCTGTCCCTGAAAGCCACGAAACTGATGATTGGGACGGCAAACTCTCTGCACCGGCATATAAAAACCTTCCTCCGCTGCTTCCACAGAGGTATCTACCTGCTCCAGATGCTCCAGAAGCGTTTTCCCATGATACCACGGTGTATGCGCAGATGGCTCTGTCAGGTTATCCCCCTCTGTTGCGGAAACCGGAATGATCACGACGTTAGCAAGCGACAGCTCTTCCGACAGCGCCTGAATCTGTCCGGTAATCTCTTGAAAACGGCTCTCGCTGTAATCAACCAAATCCATTTTATTGACGGCAAACACAAAAAACCGGATTCCCATCAAAGCACAGATTCTGGCATGGCGTCTGGTCTGCACCAGCACCCCCTGCTTTGCGTCTATCAAGATAACGGATAAATCAGCAAATGATGCCCCCACCGCCATGTTTCTGGTATATTCTTCATGTCCCGGCGTATCTGCGACAATAAAGCTTCTATGATCAGTCGTAAAATAACGGTATGCCACATCAATCGTAATTCCCTGCTCTCTCTCCGCCATTAGTCCGTCCAGCAGCAGCGAATAATCAATCTGCCCTTCCCTGCTTCCTACCTTGGAATCCAGCTCCAGTGATTTCTCCTGATCTGCATACAGCAGCTTGGAGTCATAAAGAATATGACCGATCAGAGTGGATTTTCCATCATCTACGCTTCCACAGGTAATAAATTTTAATAATCCTTTCATCTTAAAAATAACCCTCCTTTTTTCTTCTCTCCATGCTGCCTGCCGCTTCATGGTCAATTACGCGGCTGGTCCGTTCTGATTCAACTGCACTCAGTGTTTCCTCTATAATTTCATCTAACGTCTCTGCATCCGACTCTACACCTCCGGTCAAAGGATAGCAGCCTAATGTCCGGAAACGGACTTTCTTGTACTGAATCTTTTCACCTTCCCGAAGCTTCAGCCTGTCATCATCTACCATAATCAGGTTTCCATCCCGTTCAATGACCGGACGCTCTTTCGCAAAATAAAGAGAGGGTATCTCAATATTTTCTCTTTTTATGTACTGCCAGATATCTTTTTCCGTCCAGTTTGACAGCGGAAATACACGCACTTCCTCTCCCTTAAATATTTTTGTGTTAAACAGCTTCCACATCTCCGGGCGCTGCTTTTTCGGATCCCATGAATGCGCATCATTACGGAAAGAAAAAATGCGCACTTTTGCGCGCGAATTAACTTCA
>JAJQGL010000008.1 GCA_021200535.1 Clostridiaceae bacterium
CCGTTTATGTTTACTGCTACGTTTACTATATTAAAAAATACTTCTGAAACATATTTTTCTCAAATTCAGAGTCTATTTTCAAATGTCGTGAAGGTGGATGCGGCTAATTGGAATAATTTTAAAAACTACCTTTTATTTATCATTTATATGCTTATAATTATGGCAATTATTGTTGCCTTATTGAATCTTTTTGATGATATCAGAGAAGATTTCAGGCTGGCAGTTTTGTTTTTTACGGGATTGCTTTCTCGAGTGGTTCTTGGGTTTTCACCAACGCTTTATGCTTCAGGTATGCGTACTTTTATATTTTTTGATGCTTTATTGATATTTAGTATTGTGCAAATGTATGATTGCAGCGAAGGAGTGCGGTGTAAACTTTCTGGGCAAACGCAAAAAATTGCATCTTTCATTTTTACTGTAATGGTCGTGCTTTCAATAATAAACAATGCGATTGCTATATGTGGAGTAATGTAATATATTAAAGGGAATCAGGTGGGCTGAAATGAAAAAAATATCTATTATCGTGCCTTGTTATAATGAAGAGGATGCTCTATTGACATTTTATAGAGAAACATCTCGGATTATCAAAGGTATGGGAAACGAGTATGAATTGATTTTTGTTAATGATGGGTCGACAGATAACACATTGGATATGATGAAACAACTGGCAGCACAAGATGAGCATGTCACATATTTTTCTTTTTCTAGAAATTTTGGAAAAGAAGCTGCTATGTATGCTGGTTTTTGTAATGCCGCTGGTGATTATATTGCAGTTATGGATGCAGATATGCAGGATCCGCCGGCGTTACTCCCGCAAATGATTGAATTGCTGGAGAATGGTGAATATGATAGCGTGGCCACGAGAAGAATGAATCGGAAGGGGGAATCTCCGGTCAGAAGTTGGTTTGCCCATAAATTTTATCAGTTGATCAATCATATTTCCGATACAGATATCGTGGATGGTGCCAGAGATTTTCGCCTGATGAAAAGGGATATGGTTGATGCTATTATTGAAATGTCAGAATACAACCGTTTCTCAAAAGGAATTTTTGGCTGGGTTGGTTTTCGGACGTATTGGCTTTCGTACGAAAATGTGGAGCGGATTGCTGGCGAGACAAAATGGAGTTTTTTGAAATTATTTAAATATGCGATTGACGGAATTATCAATTTCTCTCAAGTTCCGCTTAGTATTGCTTCATGGGGAGGAATGTTGATGACATTGGCCGCATTTGTTTTAATGCTTGTGATTGTTGTGCGTCGGGCGCTTTTTGGAGATCCGGTGGCAGGATGGGCATCCACTATATGCGTCATTATATTTATTGGTGGTGTTCAGTTGTTCTGTCTGGGAATTATGGGGCAATATATTGCAAAGACCTATATGGAGACAAAACACCGTCCCCATTTTATTATAGCTGAGACAAATAAAGACGGTGTAAAAAAAATATGTTGAGCCGTATATGGGGCTAACGCTGATCGAAGTAAAATCAGGTGTGTGTTTGATTGTAGTATAGAAAATGCCAGACAAGGAATTTATATCGGAAACAAAAGTCCTTTTAGTACATTTGATGTTAGTGGCAGAAGAGCTAGTGCAGTGTATCGAAAATCTTTGTGAAATGATTGGTCTATTTTCACAGGAACTTTTGACACACTGCACTAGAATTGTTTTGAATGAAATGATAGGTGCTGTATGCACGAGCAGTTATCGATTTGAGCGAATACGGCAGCTGTTTTTCATTGCAGAAAAATTTCACATGGTGGGATGGGAAAGAAATATATATTGAAAAAAATGATTGGAATGGTATGATACATGTGGAATTGTGGAGCTAGTACAGCGAATATTAAGTAATTGGCAGTTTGACAAAGCGTTTTTGCTTATGTATAGTGATGAAGTTTGACAGTGGTATTAAATTATTCTGTTTAGTGTACTTAATAGCATTATAAGATCTTTTTAATGTTTCAAATGGAGGAGAATATGAAAAAGAAAAAAACGGAGCAGGTGGTATTTCGTTATTGGGTAGAAACAGCAGTAATTTTATTGGTCATTGGATTGATTTTTGTTAATAGTCAATTTTTTGACGGATATGACAGCTCGGAAATTTCCTATGATTCCGGTGAATTAGTTACTAATGTAAATGGTTATGCTGTACAGGATAATAGTTATCAATATATGGAAGATGAATCCGGTTATATACAGATCGCGAATGGACAAATAGCTGATCAGCTTTTATTATCCTTTGGAAATCAGGCGCAGCAGGATACAGATGTCTCTGTGAGTTATATGGACAATGATGGGAATGTATTGGAAAAGGTCTCCCTGGGTACCTGGAAGAAAGGAACTGCATTTGCAAAAATTGACATACAGTTGGGAGAGTACAGTTCTTATTTGATTATGATACCGGCTGATTTTCAGCTGCTCAAGGTATATTACGCATTGGAAAATGAAATTTCGGTTACAGAAAAAATATTTGCTGTGGTGATTGTTATTCTGGTTGTTATCGTTTTAACAATTGCATTGATGGCGCTGGATTCGTTTCGACGCATCGTAGAAAAAATAGATGGAAACGTCAGAAAAGGGTTTTTGAATCTGAAGAAAAAATATCCGGTTATTTTTAAATATTTTATTCTTTTTATAGGGATAGCGGTAATTGCTGTGTTTTTTGCGTACGTTTTGGCTCAAAATAACGTATATACTTTTTCTGCGAAAACTGCAGTTATGGCAGCTTTGTGCGGCTTTTTGCTAAGCATTGGTATTGCGTTTCACAAATATTTTGCTTCCAGAATAGAATGGGTTGGTTTTTTTATTATCTTAATTGCGGGAGCAATGATTTCGTTTTTAGAACCGCCTAATGTGGGGCTGTCGTGGGATGATGAAATTCATTTTCGCAATGCGGTGCAAATATCACATATATTGGATCAAAAAATTTCCGCAGCAGATGCTGCTATTATAAATGATTATCAGTTTGTAGCATTACAAAGAAGGGAATATAATAGAGAGGAACAGAGCAACTATACCGAATTGTTAAATGAATTGGAAAAGTCTCATTACTATTCAGAAGCCGGAGAATATTCAGCTGCTAATACGCTCATTACTTATATCCCGTCAGCGGTTGGCCTTATCATAGCCAGAGGCATAGGATTGCCATATTCTATTACGCTGGCTGTCGGAAGATGGATGAATGTAGTGCTGCTTGCCGTGCTTTCTTTTTGGTCTATGAAGAAATTGCGTACAGGGAAAATAGTTGTGCTGTTAATTGCGCTAATTCCAACGAATCTTTTTATAGCGGCAAATTATACTTATGATACCTGGCTGACTGCATGGTCAATGTTTGGACTGTCAGTATTTTTTGGCGAATGGCAGTCTCCGGAGAAGAAATTAACAAAATGGACGCCGTGGCTGATTGTTGTTCCTTTGTTTTTGGCGGTGATGCCGAAGCAGGTGTATTTTCCGTTGGTTTTTATTGCATTGTTTATGCCTTCTGCTAAATTTATCAGTAAACAGCAAAAGTGGAAATATCGGATTTTTATAATTATAGCTGCCGTTCTGCCGCTTATTCTTGTCTATATGTCGACGATTGCAGGCAATGCTATTGGGCAGGGGGATGTTCGCGGTGGTGATGATGTTGATGCGACTGCCCAGTTAGAATTTTTACGAAGCAATCCAGTGGATGCATTTGGTGCGATCGCTTCATTTTTGAAAGGTTATTTAAATCCTTTGGTCGAGGGGGCAGAATATACCAAGAGAATGGGATATTATTATACGACGGAGTATTTTACGGTTCATGGCAAAATTTTGCTGGCAACTATTATTTTAGGCGCTTTGGTTAGCCGGGAAGAAAAGGAAATCAAATTTCCGTATTGGACAAAGTTAGGAACGATATTTGTTTATGCAGTCATTGGGTTTATGGCGGCATTTTCAATGTATATTGCATTTACAGCGGTAGGGGCTGAGACGGTTAATGGTTGTGTAGGCAGGTATCTGCTTCCGGCAATTTTCCCAGTGGTCTATGTATGTTCCCGATTTTCCGGAAAAACATATGTTAAAGGCTTTATTGGAGAAGAAAATTTAAATATGGTTTTATTATTTATATTGGTATGTTCTTCTGTCGCCGGATTTTGGACAGGATGCCTGGCATTGTATTAATTCTTGCCGGCGTAATATGAAATAAAGTTATTCAGAATGGAGTAGCAAATGAGAAAATTAGTTATTATTCCAGCTTTCAATGAAGAAGGCAATTTAGAAAAGACAATTCGGGATATAAAAGAGAATGCTCCGGATTTTGATTATGTCATTATCAATGACTGTTCTACGGATGGCACGCTGGAAATGTGCAGGCGGCATGGGTTTAGTTATCTGAATCTTCCTGTGAATCTGGGAATCGGCGGAGCAGTTCAAACCGGGTACCGGTATGCATACTATCATGGATATGATGTTGCGGTACAGTTTGATGGTGATGCACAGCACAGTGCGGTATATCTGGAAGAGATGTTTCATGTTATGCAGCAGACAGATTCTGCCATGGTGATTGGATCACGTTTTATTGAGAAAGAGGGATTTCAGTCTTCATCTGTGCGCAGGGTGGGAATTAAATATTTTACGGTACTGATCCGTCTGCTGACAGGAAAAAACATAACAGATCCTACATCCGGGATGCGTATGATTAACCGGAAATTATTAGAAAAATTTACAGAGGACTATCCAAAGGATTACCCAGAGCCTGAAAGTGTTGTTACAATCCTCTCGGAAAAATACGGAGTAACGGAAATACCGGTTATTATGAATGAGAGAGAAGAGGGCGTTTCTTCGATCTCTCTGAAAAAAAGTATTTACTACATGATCAAAGTCAGCTGCGCTATGCTTGTGGCGCGGATGAAACGGTAGGAGGTGGCGCAAATGATGTCAATGCGTTTGCAGATTGTAATAATAGTTGTAATGCTTCTTGCGGCTGGTTTTATTGTCAATCTGGTGCGGAAAAAGAAAATCGATTTTAAATATGCCCTGGGCTGGCTGGTACTGTTTTTTTGTATTCTTGTGTTGTCGATCTGGCCAATCCTTTTAAATAAGCTGGCAAAGCTGTTAGGGATTGCATCTCCGGTGAATATGCTGTTTTTCTTCGGGTTTTGTTTTGCGGTGGCGATTATCTTTGCGCTCTCCCTGTCAGTCAGCCGGCTGGAGGATAGGGTCAGAAAGCTGTCGCAGGAAATTGCGATTATCCAAAAGGATATGTATGATCATTATAACGGCTTGAAACAGGAGATGGAAAAAAAGGATTCTTCTGAACAGGAAAAGTTGTGAACAGAGAGCTGTAAATTTTGTGACGCTTTGAAATGGAGAAAAGAATGAAACAGGTCAATATATTGCTTTCTGCATATAATGGGGAAACCTATCTGGAGGAACAGGTAAAAAGTATCATTCGGCAAACCTATACAAATTGGAAATTATATATTCGGGATGATGGCTCCAGTGATAATACGGTGGCGGTGTTGGAACGCCTCCGGGCGAAATATCCGGATAAGATTGTTTATTGGCGGGGGGAAAATATAGGATTTGGGAAAAGCTTTCTAGAGCTGCTGGAAAAGGCAGAGGAAGGAGATTACTGGGCATTTTGCGATCAGGATGATGTGTGGCTTCCCGATAAGCTTTTCTGGGCAATAGAATGGCTTGAACAGCATGAGAGTCGGGAGATTCCTATTCTGTTTCACAGTGCGTTTACGAACACGGACGAGGCACTGAATCCGCAGGGGGATTATCTTCCTCCTGATTACAGATATGATTTTATACGTTCCATAACAGATTGCCTGCACATGGGGTTTTCGGAGGTGATCAATGCGAAGCTCCGGGAAATGATGCTGCAGGGTGATAGAAGTGTTTTGACAACACATGACCATTGGGCTGAGCTTTTGGTTATGGAATTTGGACATGCGGAATTTGACCCGCGGGCTGCAACGCTGCACCGCAGGCTGGATAATAGTGTATCAGAGGGAAATTGGAAAAACAAAGTGAAATGGTTTCGGGGGGCCTGGCATGGTGATTCGGAAATTTTACCGTCTGCCAGAGAGCTTATGCGTGTTTTTGGAAAGGAAATGAAACCGAGGGACCGGGCAGTGTTAAAATGGTTTGTGTATGACAGATACAGTTTGGTTAAATCCATTAAAAAAGCGTTTTACCCGCACCGCTGGAGACCCGGTCTGGTATCAGAATGCTGTATACGTTTTCTGATGCTTTTTGGAAGAATATAAGTATGCATTGTGCCTGTTGAAATTTGTACAACAGTGCCGGGAAGAGGGATTGATGTGACAGAGGATTTCGTTACGGTTATTATGCCGGTATATAATGGAGAAGCGTACCTGAAAAAGTCAATAGGTTCTGTATTTGCCCAGACATGGCATTCGATTGAGCTGATTGCTGTCAATGATGGATCGAAGGATCATTCACAACAGGTTTTGCAGGAATTGCAGGAAAAGGCGCCAAAGAATGTTTCTATGCGGGTAATTTTGCAGGAAAACGCTGGTATTTGTGAAGCGAGAAACCGGGCGCTGGAGCAGGCGGAGGGACGGTATATTGCTTTTATTGATCAGGACGATTTTATGAATCCGGATTGTATTGAAACGCTAGTGAAAACAATTCGCAGAGAAGCTGCAGATGTGGTGATTGGCGGTTTTGATTTAGTGGATTCCAAGGGAACTGTTTTAGAATGCTGGGAGCTGAATCCTGCACAGGAATGGAGTAAGTACCGTATTTCTGCGCCATGGGGCAGACTGTTTGACAAAAGGGTAATTGATGCGAATGGACTGCGTTTTATGCAGACCAAAATCAGCGAGGATTTATATTTTAACTTTTTGTTTTTTAGCTATGCCAAAAAAATCTGCGTAACCAGATATCGTGGATATCAGTGGCAATACCGTAAAACCTCGGAATCCCATGCGAACATGAGCCGTTTTGCAGAGGATCGGAATCCTCTTTCGATGATGACACAGCTTCTTGGTGCAATGAAAACACCAAATTCTCTAAAACCGGAATATTTTGAATATTTTATGATCAAACATATTGTATGGTATCTTTTTTTTGTGGCAAAGAGTGCGGACAGAGAACAGTTAAAGGAAGTCTACAGCCAATGCTTTTCATGGCTGAAAAAATATTTTCCAGAATATAGGAAAAATAAATTGCTGCATTTGCGGACACCGGAGGGGGAGCAGCTTAAGATTCGCCTGGTTGTATTTTTGGCAATGAAATTACACAGATACAGAATGCTTTTTGCGGTGTTAAATTTATATCGGAAATTATAAATGGGGGAAAGGACAAACGGCAGACGCGGTTTTAAATTGTTTTGTCAGAGTGTTTAAAACAGCGTGGGTATGTGCCTGGTACAATTATGGAAAATCAGGAAAATCAAAAGATCGTGCAGGCGGGCTTTGGCTATACGATTGGAAATTACTTAATCAGTGGATTAACATTTTTAACGATTCCGCTTTTTTCCCGTTTGATGTCGACGGCGGATTATGGCTTGTATAATACATACATTGCCTATGAAAACATTATTTATATTATTCTTGGTTTTGCAATACATGCCAGTTTCAAGAATGCGAAATATAAATATAAAGAACAGTTTCATGAATATATTTCATCATGCACACTTTTAGCGCTGTTCCATCTGCTTTTTTGGCTGCTTGTATGCAATGTGTTTTATTTTTCATACGGCAGTGCGGTACAGCTTTCACGGTTTATTGTAAATTTGCTGCTTTTGCATAGCTTCGGAGGGGCGCTGATCCAATATTTTAATTCTTATGTAGGCTTAGAATATCAATACAAGTCTTTCTTAAAAATTGCAGCGATCAATGCGGTTGGCAATATTCTTTTGTCAGTGGTTTTGATCTTGACAGCCTGCAGTGGGAATACTTACTATGGACGTGCGATTGGAACCGCCGTGCCGATGATTTTGCTGGGAATTTATATTATCTGGTATTTTTTTAGTAAGGCAAAGGCAAAGCTTGCACCGTCTTATTGGAAATATGCTGTTAAATATTGCGCGCCGGTAGTGCCGCATGGAGTTTCACAAATTCTGCTGACACAGTTTGACCGGATTATGATTCGCATGATGGTTGGGGCGTCTGAGGCAGGAATTTATAGCTTTGCCTATAATATTTTCTCGATTATTTTTGTTACAACCAGCTCACTAGACAATGTATGGGGGCCGTGGTTTTTTGAAAGGATGCAGGATAAGGAATATGGCGTGATCAAGAGACAGAGCAGTAAATATGCATTTGGTATGCTGCTTTTTTGCGGGGTCATGCTGTTGGTTTCCCCAGAAATGATTAAGGTTTTGGGAGCGAGAGAATACTGGCCTGCGGTCTATACGGTAATTCCGATTGTGGTTGGCGGTTATTTTTCATTTTTATACAGCATTCCGATACAGGTTGAATACTATTTTGAAAAAACAATATACATTGCGGTGGGAACGGTTAGCTGTGCACTCATTAATTTTGGAATGAACTGGTATTTTATTTTGCATTTTGGATACATTGCGGCAGCATATGCCACGCTGGCAACACAATTTCTCAATTTTGCATTTCATTATTTTCTGGCGCGCAGGATTGGCCGGAGAAATTATTTTTCGGATTGGTGCATGCTGGGCGTTACGGCAGGAATCATCGTGCTGGGAACGGCATCGCTTTTGCTGCTTGATTATA
>JAJQGL010000078.1 GCA_021200535.1 Clostridiaceae bacterium
GGTTCCTGGATTGTGGAGCATCTGTCATCATGTATCGAATCTCCTGCAGTGTTAAGTCGATTCTGTCATAAAAGCCGCCTTGCCCACCTCGTGCTGTATTGATTGTAGGAATCTTATGTACTGGCCAGAGCATATGACCACCAATTGTCCTTGCACGGAGCAGCATTTCTCCAATCTCTGTGTCAGTCATGCCGCCTTTTGCGTGTGCCCAGGCTCGTGATGGACCAATGTAATCGGATGTCATTCGATTGCCGAATTCATCCTCCAGGCAAAGCAATCTACCTAGCCTGTTCTTCTTTAGCCTGTGGTGATATGGCGTATGATTGCAGTCAGTCATATCATAAAAATCAATCAAGTCATCGTATAGTTTATCGCAACTGGCGTCCGGATCTACATAGTCGTAGGTTTTTCCATTCACACGAATTTTCCCACCATCTGTGGAAGAATATCCGTCTGGCTCAAAGTTGTCGTCTGTCAGCCCAACAGCTGCCGTCAAATAGCAATAATTCTTGTCCATATGGAGCCTCCTCGTCCGCCGGAATCAAAATGATATGGAAATTCCCTTATGGTCTGACAGGCTTTTGTCGAGATTCCATTCTGTGATG
Organism: Clostridiaceae bacterium; assembly: GCA_021200535.1. Taxonomy (GTDB): domain Bacteria; phylum Bacillota; class Clostridia; order Lachnospirales; family Lachnospiraceae; genus Butyribacter. The sequence continues at coordinate 606 of JAJQGL010000078.1, forward strand.
GAAACGGCTGCATCGCCCATAAAGCTTTTTGAAACGGCTATGTGGTCGACACATTCCGGCCTGGTTGCTGTGAGTAAAGTTATTCCGGTTTCGGTAAAGCACTCCAGTATTGTGGACTTGCCGATGCTACTCGGATAGTAGTTATCGGCGAAGCTGCAATTATAATCGCCCAGGAAACATATCTGGTGTCCATTGGCAGCCAGTCTCCTTAAATCGGCCATTTGACCGCATAGCTCATCTGTGAAAAAAGGCTTCCTGTGTCCGTGTATTCCAATGATGGAACCGTACACCAGCAAATTGCCATATTCGGTTTCCAGATCCACGCAGATGGCGGTAGACTCATCATAAGTGTTATGCTGCCGGACAAGCGGATATTTTGAATATATTATCACCCGCCGTTCAGTGGAAGCATAATGCACCGGCATTGGATATGGTGGAAATTCGTGATCCTGAGGCGGCGTGGTGGAATAGCAGAAGGAATATCCGGGTAGCTGTATACGCTCGTCAGCTTCTGTCAATACAAGAATATCTGCATCTTCATGTTGGCAGGCAGAAATAATGGAGTCTAATTTGCTCTTATGCTCCAAACGTTCAACATTCCAGGTCGCTATCTTCATCAAAAACCTCTTTTTCTGAACCTCCGCCAAATACAGCCAGACCGTCAATCGGTATTCTGGCGCGTATAAATTCTGTCAAATTATCATCGCCCACAAAAACATCTCCGCTCATGGAGCAGTTCATTTCCTTTTTGGCTCCATCGGAAGCGGTAAGCATCAAATGCCAACTGCCGATGTCTGTACAGAACATGAGCAGCGGATTTGAGTCTGCATAGTCAGCGAGCTTTGATAATATCGCGGCGGCGCGTTCCCTCCCGATGCTCATCTGTATTTTTCTCCCAATGGGATAATGATTGTCGCTGAGAGAACCGAACACTCTCTCAGAAAACCAAATCCGTCCGGATGATGAGACTGTGAGGTGTTGTTCCACTGGTTCATCCGGTTCCGGACAAGGACCGTAGCAAAGCAGGTCGGAAATAATCTGAGCTTTCTGCAGACGTTTCTGGTAAACATAAAAATCCAGCTTGAAGAACAGACCTTCCACCTTGTCATCATGTTCGCTCAAATCCAAAACGACATCTGTTTTCTCAATATTTTCAAGTACAGCGTGGAAGAGGGTGAATAAATCCATGAACTCCAGCTGTTCGAGTTCCTCTGGGCAGGCAACCATTGCAGCTTGGTACACGGTTGTATTTGTCCCGTTTGGCAGCGTGAGACGATATTCCGTTGTTTTGTCTGCTACTGATTTTACAATTGCTTTCATGCGATGCCTAAAATTCTCCTTGCATTAAATGAGTTCCATTTCGCGCATGAACCTCTCATACTCCTTCTTTTTTTTGAGTCAGGTATTTATTGAACGGTTGGTTGCAATGCCATTTTAAAGTACTGCTCATTCGCTTTCATTTTTTCTACGAAACAATCATAGTCATTAGCCTCATATGGGATTTTGAGACCGTGCTTTATAACACAGATATTTTCCCTTGGCGCTACGTCCTTTTCATAGGTTGAACCCTTATTCAACCATAGCTTTCTATCCTCAGACTGTCCTGCTTCTGGATAGAGATAGTAACTTTCCTGTGCATCGAAGCGAAACATATACGCAAGCACCTGTAGATAATCCCTGTTTCCAATGTTATCGATCGGCTTGTATTTAGCGTCAGCAATGATTCGTTTTTCACTATTCCGGCTGATGAAATCTGGGTAGATCAGGCCAACATTCCCGGCGAAAAGCCGTTGCGCTCCCTGACCAGCCTTATTCATCGGATGGTAGAATATATCACAAATCAGAGAGTTTACATATTCTTCCCATAGCCAGGCACCGTCAAACAGAATCCCATATGTGCGTCGGGTACCCATGCCAATCTGATGCTTTTGCTGCTGTAAAATCAGAATACACAAGTGTTGCAAGGCGCGATATTCTCGATAATAAGCGTGTCCGATCACGTTATGTTTGTTTTCTGTAATTACCTTTGCCCTGTCGTGAGGCTCATAGTTTGGTGTCGCATCAATGACGAGCTTTACCTCATCCCTCACTTTCGCAAGAAGGTAATACCCATAGGGTTTTCTCTTAATGAATTCGATTGTGTGCCGTATCAGCTCCATCAGTTGATTATCATAAGAATATTCTCGCTGACTGTATGCCACCTTTCCCGTAAATGGCGTATTCTTGGTTATGTGTCTGGCAATATCTATTGTACCCTTTACAGCACTGTTGTTATAATCATAACGAATATAAGTCTTAAAGATTCCTTTCCGCATTGCTATTCTGAGATAGTAGGGAAACAAGAACAGCAATAAATTGAACAATCGGCTATCCTGATCCGCATCTGTTTCCAGGTCAACGATATTCGGAAAATCCATCACCTGTTCCAACATATATTGAAAGAAGAAATCGTTTCCATCTTTCGCAAATCGAGATTGGATTACAAGCCTTTCATTACCACAGCCCAGAAAGCCCATGACATTTCCTGACCGATAGGAATCGTTAAAGCTCTGAAGAATAAGCTGGTCTTTTGTAATATCTTCAGCATCATCAATGGCTTCTGGAAAGATAAAAATTCCCTCGCGCTCAAGCTGTTCAAGCGTCTTATCCGCGATTTTAGTGGTTAGGTTTGGTATCTCAGAAAAATTCTCTTTCCGTGCCTGTGTATTATCCTTAATCCTGAATTGCTTCATTGACATCACCATCATTCGGCTTCTTATAACCGTATGCCTTTGCAAATTTGTCCATGATGCCTTTTTCGTCATACATTCCCTGAATGTAATCTTGCAGGAGCGGCTGGAGATAGTCTGTCCATAACTGATCAAAGTCAAGCGTTTTGAGCTTTAAGAAATACGAAGCACCAACCTGATAGTTTTCATTTAGCTCAGCTACGTTTGCAATTTCTTTGTTTAAGGCACTCATGCGGCGAATAGCTTCTGCCTCAAGCTCATCATCGTCAAGAGAGGCCAGCATTTCAAGATGGTCATCCGCGCGTAGTTCAATAAAGCGGAACCGGCGGCGCATTGCAAAATCAAAGCTATCCACTGACCTGTCAATGTCATTCATGGTTCCAATAATATAGACATTCTCCGGAATATAAAATTTCTCATCCGGGTTATCGTGAAGGTTGGAATACTGCGTAGAAACTTCTCCTGCACGGCCACGATAGCCGGGATCAATAGCGAAAAACAGCTCCCCGAAAATCTTGGACATTTCGCCGCGGTTTATTTCGTCAATAATAAAAATATATTTTTTTAGTTCTACGGAGCCAGTACCAGCCACAGGCTTGCGATGCTTCTTGGCCTGGATAGCGTGGCAAATAGGAAGTTCATACGAATATCCCTGTGTGCCAAATTTTTTGCCAAAGAATTCGGTGACCTCCTTGACCTTGGTAAACTTTTTGCCGGACTCAAGCATTTTTTGGATATTGTCCCTGCTGACAGAAAGCTTGTCCACAGTCTCATTGTCCGGTATGTAAACAGAAATGTGTCGCTCATCATATCCTGTGATGTAGAAAATATGTCCATTGACCGTTTTTAAGGCCGTAGAATCGTTGTTACCCAAATCCAAATCATCCAGATAATCATCAATCATCGTCTGCGCAGATACTTCCTTTTCGATTTCCTCTTTGGATTTCAAGGAATCCTCGTAATTCTTCCTGGCACGGGCAACAAATTTCTTGAACACACCGTCTTGTAGTTCAAACCCCATAGAGCCGTCTTCATTTACCCTTGGACGCAAACCTTCCACAAAGTCCGTATAATCATAGCTTGGATGGAACTGAACAAATTCCACCTGCTTGCGTTGCTCATCGGTCAGCATCGTATAGTCATCAAAATAGCCGTTGCTGATAATATCCGTTGCGATTTCTTTTGCAAGGTATGATTTACCGGTTCCCGGAGCTCCTCGGAAAATAATATTTTTTGATTCTATTAGGACAGAGGAGTACGGGTTCCTATATCCTTTGAATTGTTGAATAAGTTCCTCCTGAACGGTAACCTCTGTTTCCGCCTTGGATTCTTTTTCATCTTTTTCCCGGTAGGTCAGAATGAACTGATCACCGGCATCCCCGAAACGTTTCAGGCATTCCTGAACGAAGATAATCGTAGAGAAAATATTCCAACAATATATGACAAATTGACGACCATTATCATAGCCATATGTAAAATATTCTATGGTGTTCCGATGCTTTTTGAACTCATCCACGTTTGAGTAGATACCGCAAATCATTTCACTGTCCGGATTATATTTGCAGACCGGAAAGTTTTCTTTTTCTTCGACAGACAACCCGGATATCTGTTTTTCAAATATTTGGCAGGCGATGCGGGGCATCGTTTGGTTCGAGTTTCTTCTTTCACCTTTGCTGTAGGAGCGTTTAACAACCTCCCCATTTGCCCTTTTGAAATACGCATCAAGAGGCTTATAGCCATCTCCAAGAGACAGGTTATCCATTGTAAAGCGTTCATCTGTGGACGTAACCACATCAGCAGTGATTGTCAACTCGTATTTTTCCTGCTTTATCTGAATATCAAAACCCTGCCCTTGGAGGTATGTCTTGGCCTCCACAGCATTAAATCCTTCTACGGAAATATCAGCGCCATTTGCAATGTGGTCAGCCACAGCTATAACATATTTCGGAGGGTATTTTTTCCCTTCCTCTGTAACGAGTTCATATTTCGTACTTTGATTGTGGAAAGGAACACCATTCTCATCAATATACTTCAAGGCGTCCAGAACATCCTGTTTCTTGATTTTAGGTATAGCCATATCAAACCTCCAACTATTTTTTCTTCCCATATGGCACTGTATCTTCAGCTACCATGCTGAGATATGGGTCTTCTACAAAATCTGGATATTTTATGATTTCCTTTTCCTTTACAGGCTCCTCATAATCGCTGTTATCCGTCCACAGTTCACACTGCGTCATAACTGTCTGAACAGCATCTTCCATACCCGCCGGCGGATACTTGTGCTTTTTCAGAAGCCGCTTAATCAATATTCTCATCCTGGCGCGAGCAGAATCCCTCTTTTGCCAATCGATAGTGCGATTCTTGCGGAGTGTGTCTGCCAGCTCCTTGGTGATAGCAATCAGTTCCTCATTCTCATAAAAGTCCTTGATGGCCTGCGGTTTTGTGAGCGCGTCGTAAAAGGCCAGCTCATCAGCAGTGAGCCCAAGCTGTTCGCCTTCTTTGTGGGCCTCGGATATCTGTTTTGCAAGGTTCATGAGTTCCTCAATCACTTGCTCATTGGTCAGCATTCCGTTGAGATAGGCATTCATGGTTCGCTGTATAATTTCGCTGAATTTCTCCGACTTCACAACATTCGTGCGGCGGTAGACCTGTACCTGTTCTGCAATCAGCTTTTTCAGGAGCTCAACAGCAAGGTTTTTTTCTTTCATTTTCGAGATTTCTTCGAGGAACTTTGGATCGAAGAGAGAAAATTCCTGCTGTACATCAGAAAACAGGTTGATAACACCTTCACTTTTAATGCTCTGCTTCAGCAGGTCATTAATGCGCTGGTTCATTTCCGGCAGCGATATTTTTTTGCCGCCGCCCTGATTCATAAGTCTGACGGTAAGCACACGAACAGACTCGAAGAAAGCAGCTTCAAATCGTAAATCTTCCGGCACAAGAGAGGAGCAGAGGGATAAAGCCTGATGCAGCATCAGCGCTTCCTTGACAAATGTATTCTTTTCCTCTTCCTTGTCACGGTCAACGATAAAGTTTACAGCTCCGCTGATTGTCTTCGCCCGTTCAAGGTCACTGCCCGTGGTAAACAGAGTATAATCAAAACCGTGGAACAGGTCGCGGCAGACTGACAACTTCTCTAGGAATTTCGGATATGCCACCTTAGCAACATCCGTGTCGCCGTAATTCTTTTTATCACGGACAGTGTAATCATTCATTGCCTGTTTCAGAGCAGATACAATTCCGACATAATCCACAACAAGACCGCCTTCCTTGTCACGGAAGACACGGTTCACACGGGCGATGGCCTGCATCAGATTATGACCGTTCATCGGCTTGTACACATACATTGTAGCGAGGGAGGGAACATCAAATCCTGTCAGCCACATATCCACAACAATAGCGATTTTCAGTGGGCTGTCATTATCTTTGAATTCCTTTGCCAGCTCGTCTTTGTGGTGCTTGTTGCCGATGACCTTGCGCCATTCTTCCGGGTCTTTGTTGCTTTCTGTCATGACAACAGCAATTTTCTTCGTCCATCCCGGTCGAAGTTCCAGAATTCGATTATAAATCTTCATGGCAATGGCACGGGAGTATGCAACAATCAGTGCCTTGCCTGTCAGGAGACGTTCACGATAGTTTTCATAATGGTCAAGGATATCGCATACAAGCGAGTTGATGGTTTCGTCGTTTCCGAGTACAGCTTCCATCTGACCGAGGGTATGCTTGCTCTTCTCAACGACATCCGGGTCAGCGTTGTTTGCCATAATATCGTATTCGGTGTCAATGAGTTTTAACGTTGCTTCGTCCAGCTTCAGCTTTATGACGCGGCTCTCATAATAAACCGGTCTGGTTGCGCCGTCCTCTACGGCCTGTGTCATATCGTAAATATCTATGTAGTCACCGAACACCTCGCGGGTGCTGCGGTCTTTGGAGGAGATAGGAGTGCCAGTGAAGCCGATGTAGGTAGCATTTGGCAAGCTGTTTCGGATGATGCGAGCTGTACCGACTACACGCTTTGCGATTTCTTCGCCTTCATCATTCTTCGTGATTTTTATCTTCTCAGCCAGTCCGTATTGTCCACGATGAGCTTCGTCTGCCATAACAACAATATTGCGCCTGTTAGACAGGGAATCGTATGATTCTTCGAACTTCTGCATGGTGGTGAAGATGATGCCGTTTGCCTGGCGACCGGCGAGCAGAGACTTCAAATGTTCCCGGCTCTCGGCGTGCATCGGCTCCTGGCGTAGAAACGATTTGCACTTCGCAAACTGGCCGTAAAGCTGGTCATCGAGGTCATTTCTGTCTGTAAGGACAACGATAGTGGGGCTGTCCAGCGCCTCCTGCAGGAGATGGGCATAGAATACCATAGACAGTGATTTTCCACTGCCTTGTGTATGCCAGAACACACCGCCTTTACCGTCCGTGACAGTGGCGTGCTTGGTGGACTCAATTGCTTTTTTTACAGCAAAATATTGATGGTACCCAGCCAGTATCTTAACCTGCTTCAGTCCCTCATTGGAGAAGCAGATAAAATTCTTTATAATATCCAGCAGCCGTTCTTTCTGGAACATTCCTTCAAAGAATGTGTCAAACTGAGCATACTGCGTATTCTCGTAGCAGCCATCCTTCGTTTTCCACTCCATGAAGCGGTCTTCGCCGGAGGTAATGGTTCCGGCCTTGCTTGTCCCCATGTCGCTCATAACGCAGATTGCGTTATAAATAAACATGGACGGAATCTCCTGCATATAGTTCCGCAGCTGTAAATACGCCTCGCTTGCGTCCGTTTCCTCTCTGGATGGGGACTTCAATTCCACAATGACCACAGGCAGACCATTCAGGAACAGAACTATATCAGGACGCTTTGTGCTGTTTTCCTGATACGTCCACTGGTTGGCAACGATAAAGGAGTTATTGTCAGGATTATTATAGTCAACAAGATAGGCGATAGAGGAGCGTTCTTCGCCTTTTACAAAATAGCGCACAGGGGTGCCGTTCTGGAGATAGTCCATGAACAGCTCATTTTTCTGCACAAGCTCGCCATTTTCAAAATTGCGTAGCTTATACAGAGTATCCGCGATTGCATCCTCCGGCAAGGAAGGATTCAAGTCTGCGATGCAGCTCTCCAGCACTTCGTCATAAAGAGGGCTTCGGAAGTCCCTCTCGATGTCGGGGCCATATACATAGGTATATCCCATACCCTCAAATAATTCTATTACGGATTTTTCATAATCCGCCTCAGTATAAAATCCTGACATAAT
>JAJQGL010000093.1:0-9789 GCA_021200535.1 Clostridiaceae bacterium
CTTCATGATCGTTATCTACACACGCTTCGCGTGGCAGTCTTTATTATATCATGAACCCGCGGGAAAATTAACTATTTGTGCCGGAGCGTCACAAATTAGCCCTGATGGCATCCCGTCGCGTAAAACGCTCCGGAATGGAGATTAACATGTCAAAAAAATCAAGGGGAATTGTTTTTATCATCCTATCAGCGCTCTCATTTGCTTTTATGAGTTTATTTATTAAGCTTTCCGGAAATATCCCCACACTGCAGAAATCTTTTTTCCGCAATCTGGTAGCCGCCTTTGTTGCATTTTACCTGCTTCGCAAAAAAGGGATTCCGCTTCAATGCAGCAAAAAAGCTCTTCCGACAGTAGTCGGAAGAGCGCTTTTTGGTACCCTGGGCATTTTTTTCAACTTTTATGCAATCGACCATCTGCATATCTCAGATGCCTCTATGCTGAATAAGCTCTCTCCTTTTTTCGCCATTCTCTTTTCCTTTTTCCTGCTTCATGAGCGTGTAAAGCCCTATCAGATCGTCTGCGTATTCTGTGCGCTGGCCGGAGCACTGTTTATCTTAAAACCGGATGGCACCGGGCTGATCTCCTTTCCGGCTCTGATCGGACTGCTCGGGGGAATGTGCGCCGGGCTCGCCTATACGCTGCTGCGAAAAGCAACCGGACAAGGCGTGGCAGGCACTTTTATTGTATTTTTCTTTTCCCTGTTCTCCTGCCTGTGTTCCCTGCCATACTGCCTGCTCCACTTTACCGCAATGACACCGCTGCAGCTGTTTTTCCTGTTAATGACCGGAGTAGCTGCAAGTTTTGGCCAGTTCTTCATTACAGCAGCCTACACATATGCCCCGGCCAGGGAGCTGTCTGTCTACGATTATTCAAATGTTATTTTTTCCGGTATGCTTGGCTTTCTTTTCCTGGGCGAATTGCCGGATCACCTAAGCTATATCGGCTGTGCAGTCATCATTATCACCTCTGTCGTGATGTTTCAGATTGGACAACACGAAAAAACAGCTGCCTAACCGCTGCAAATCTGCGGCAAAGCAGCTGCTTTGCAATAAACCCCCTACTCTTTTGGAAGGCTTGACACGGAGGCAAAAAACTCCGGGCACATATCCAAAAGCGTACTTTCTTTCTTTTCCGGACGAAACAGGTCAAGCAACGGCTTCATCACCCGCTCAAACTCCTTTGGATTTTTCGACAAGCGAAGAATTTCTGCAGTATTTACTGCATCTGCCAATGCGGTATGCTGCGCACCTGTAAACACATAATCCGCTGAGGCAACCGCCTGCTTGAGGCGTATCTTTTTTTCAATTCCCAGCAGTCTGCTGTATTCTTCCTGAAAATCATTCCAATTCTCTTCCATAGTCCGAATGATTTTCCCTTTGTACTGCTTAAATTTTGCTTCATTTTGAAACTGACGGATATCCGACAGGCTCCATGAGTAAAACTGTGTCTCTGCCTCCCCAATCCACGCCGCAAATTGATCCATCGCTGCCGAAAACCGCGGTGCGCCTGCAAGCTTATCATCTGTTATCCCTGTCAGCTTAATAATTTTCGGATCCATCCTTCCAAAATCCGGCGACACATATTGCTGATAAGTATCTGTCACTTCAAATGTATCATTCATTTTGACAGCACCAATCTCAATCAATTCGCTGGATAAAATATATATATCACGGTACTGTTTCTCGATCATATTCATCTCTAAATCAATTACAATATGATTCACAACTGCACTTCCTCTCATTTTTGGTTTCTCATTTTGGGCTGCGTCTGCAAAACAGACATAACAATTTGAAACATATAGCTATCTTACCATAAAACCATTTTCTTTGCATTATATATCCATCTCATTTTTTATTTTAAAAAATTATAACAGACAATCCCCAAAATATATATGCATTTTAAAAGCTACATACTATATATTGTATAATACGGCATATTTTTCTTTTTTATTAAAACTGCACAAAAACAAATATTTCACATTGACAAATATGATAACACATATTTCTTCTTACTTTTTTATTCTTAATATTTTTGTCTCATTTTAACAAAAAATACTGCATATCAATATAATAAATTGTGCATATTTCATATGATTTTGTCGGACAATTTCGTCAAAAAATTGACGAAATGTTAAAAAAATGTTAAAATCAGATAGGACGTTGAGAAAGAGTCAGATTTATTAATCTGAGAAGAAAGGAACAGGTGAAGCATGAGTCAGACAGATATCAAGAGAGTTAAAATTTCCGTAGATAAAAATATAGGAAGTAAGGTTAAAATACGTGCAAACCGGGGCAGACATAAAATCGATGTAACTGAAGGCATTATCAGCGAAACCTATCCCAGCATCTTTCTTGTTGAGATTATTAACAAGCTGGATGATACACGGCAGAAAATTTCTTTTAGCTACACAGATATCCTGACAAAAGACGTACAAATGCAGTTAATGTAAAATATATCTTATATAAAATACAGCTTATGCAAAATATATCTTATATAAAATATATCTTATGTAAAAACACAATTTTTACAAAAATACAGCTTATGTAAAAATATAGTTTATCAAAGAGCAGCTCCAGAAAACGGACTGCTCTTTTTTCTAAAATTTCATCATAATCTTCGTTCCGCTTCCCTGTTTACTGGTGATTTTTAAAACTCCGCCCAGTTCTTTGACATTGTGATTAATCACATCCATTCCAACCCCTCTGCCTGAATATTCTCCGCCCTCCGGCGCTGTAGACAATCCGTTAAGCAAAATCAGATCAATAATTTCTTCTTCTGTATATTCTTCTGCTTTCTTTGTGAGAAGCCCCTGTTTTTCTGCTTTTTCAAGCACCTTTTTCGTATCAATGCCCTTTCCGTCATCCTGAACAGATACTTTCAGCCTGCCATCCTCTGTCGAAAATTTCAGCCGGATCAAGCCAACCGGCGGCTTCCCATACCGTTCTCTGGTATCCTCATCTTCAATGCCGTGGTCTACCGCGTTCCGGATAATATGAATCAACGCACTGGATATCTTTTCCCGCATCTGCGGATCTACCAGCGTATCCTCGCCCTTAATCAAAAGCTTAACCGTTTTCCCAACCTTCTGCGACATTTCATCAACAACAATTTCCATCTTCTTCGCCACCGGAACAAAGTCTGTATTTACCAAAGCCCGCTTTACATCCAGAAGATCCGCTTCAATTTCACGCAGCTTGTTAAGCTGCTCTTTTGAAAATCCCCCCTGCTCCGAATCGCCCAAAGCGTATTCCAGCGTGCTGTTGACACGCATCAGATTGCTGACGCTCTGCAGAATCTTTCCACGTTCCCGCTCTGATATCATGTATTTTCTGCGAAACCGTTTTGTCTGCTCTTCCTGCATTGCAATATCATCACTTACCGCGTCATCCTGTCCGTCCTCATCCTGCTCAGGCAAAGCGCTCTCCTCTGGCGCACTGGAAATATAGTAAACCTGCCGCCTTGGTTTTTCCATTGCCTCCCTCACAGCTAAAGACTGCTCCTCTTCCGCAGAAGCATCCATAGAAGCTTCCATTTCTTCCCGGTATTGTCTGATTTCTATTTCCAGCGCCGGATCGGAACCGGACGGAGTTTTACCCTGCGTCAGTTTATCTGTCTCTGTTTCAAAAAATTGCAGATAATCACAAATTACTTTTTTAAAGCGCTCTTTCTCGCGAACGGTTTTTCCCTCTCCCCGAAAGCAATACAAAAGCCCTTCCAGTTCTTTGCTGATGGTTGCAAGATTTTCATATAGCATCATCATCGAATCTGCTTTTAGTGTATGCACATTCCGAAAAAGCCCCATTACGACATCCTGTCCGTAACCGCTCTCCCCCTGGTCCATCAGAAGACACCTGCGCATCTCCTGAAAAATAAGATTGCTCTCATCATAAAACATTTCTGTCATGGAGTCCATACACAAATCCCCCCTACTCTGTCATATTATCACTTTGAATTGTCACGTTTCAGCTGCTTTTGAACCTTCATGAATATTTCCATAATGGATGGATCATATTCCCTTCCGGTTCCCTCTTTCATAAGCTGTAAACTCTCCTGCAGCGTATAGGCAGGACGCCAGCAGCGGTCCCTGTTGAGCGCATCAAACGCGTCAACAATCCTGACAATCCGCGCCGCCAGAGGAATGTCCTCCCCGGCAAGCCCTTCGGGATACCCGCTGCCATCCCAGTTTTCATGATGATATCTTGCAATATCAATCGCCATTCTCATAAATTCATTTTTCGAGCTCTGCTGATAAATATCTTCTAAATGCTGTGCTCCAATCACCGTATGCCTCTGAATTTCTTTCCATTCTTCCGGCGTAAGCTCTTCCTTCTTAAACTGCACTTCATCCCTGATTGCAATAAATCCCAAGTCATGCAGCTGCGAAGCCAGCTCTATTTCATCAATAAAAGAAGATGTAATCTGCTTATCATACTTGAGCGAAAATTGCAGGCTGATTGCCAGCAGGCGGCAATTTGTACCTATCATCTGCAAATGGTTGCCCGAATCTTCTTCCTTTGCCTCAATAAGATTTGCCAGCGCATGAAGAATATTTTTCTGTTCCTCCGCTACCAGCAGCATTTGATCGTTTACCATCTTATGCAAACGACGGTTATAGGATTCCAGTTCCTGCTGCATCCGGTATATTTTTAAATGCGTTTGAAGGCGCACTGTAACTTCCTCTTTTTCAAAAGGCTTTGCTATATAATCAACTGCTCCAAGCTTAAATCCTTTTACTTTATCATCCATTGAGTCCAGTGCAGAAATAAAAATAATCGGAATATCCCTTGTTTTTACATCTGCCCGCAGCATCGCGCAATATTCAAACCCTGTAATATCCGGCATGGAAATGTCCAGCAAAATCAGATTCGGCATTTTTTTCTCTATCGCCGTCTGTGCCTGTTTTACACTGGTAACCGGTCTCGGAACATAACCTAATTCCTTAATGATTTCTGACAAAATCACAAGATTTGCCGGAACATCATCTACAATCAGAATGTTTGCACTTTCATTTCCCGCAGTGTTTGCCACTCACTACTACCTCCCATCTGTCTGTGTCTCCTGAAGAGATGACTTAAACTCCTCAAGGGCTTCCTTTAGCACCTGATAATCCGCCATGGAAGGATCATGCTCCCCTTTCCGCAATGTCATCTGAAGGCGAAATGCTTTTCTCTTAAGATTCTTCGCATCATCCGCCACTAACTGTTTAATATTATCCGCAAACGTATTTGCCCTTTCCCAATTCTCCATTTCAATACAGAGAACCATTTTCTCCATATTCGAATCAATTTCCTTAAGATTCTGTTCCGACCCCAAACGGAAAAGTTCTTCTGAATCCCCCTCTTCCGCGATTTCCGAGCCAATATGAAACGAAAATCCATTTTCTGCAGGCTGCTTGCTCCCTTCTGCTTCCTGTCGCTGTACTTTTTTCAAATGTACGGAAAAAGAAAATGTACTCCCCTTTCCTTTTTCACTTTCCACATTGATTTCACCGCCCATCATCTGAACCAGATTTTTTACAATACTCAATCCCAATCCGGTACCGCCGAATTTTCTGGTGATGGAGGCATCTACCTGGGAAAAACTTTTAAAAAGCTTATCTCTTTCATCATCCCCAATTCCAATTCCGGAATCAATCACCATGAAGAAAAGCTCAATCCCATCGTCCGGCAAATCCATGCTCTTAATGACATTGATCACTACCTGCCCCATTGATGTAAATTTAATCGCATTGGAAAGCAGATTATTCAAAATCTGGGTAAGGCGCAGCTCATCGCCAATCAGACAGTCCGGAATATCCTCCATCACATTGCAGACCAGCTTCAGCCCCTTTTCGTCAACAGCCGGCTTATTCATTTTTATGATTTCATCCATCATGCGGTGAAAATTAAATTCCTTATCCTCAATCGTAAATTTCCCCGCCTGAATTTTAGAAAAATCCAAAATGTTATTGATGATCTTAATCATATTCTTGCAGCATCTGTCAATCAGCTCCACATTTTCTTTCTGTTCCTGCGTCAAATCCATATCCAGAAGATTCTGCGCAAGACCCATGACACCGTTTACCGGAGTGCGAAGCTCATGCGTCACATTGGCAACCATCTCATTGCGCTCCTTGCGCATCTGCTCTACCTCTGCTTTGGCAAATGCCAGTTTATGCTCCGCATCCCGTTCCTCCAGGACGTTTTTTATACGGCAGATGCCATATGCGCCCATATCCTCCATCAGCAGCTCAATCTGTACCTGACCCGGAAAACAGGTCTGGTTTTTCCGGTATATTGTAGACTCGCAATAACGGTTTACACTTTCCTCCGAAAACTGAATCCGCCCTGCCTCCTCTTTGACACAGGCGCGCAGAATATCCTGTAAATAAAACAGCTCTTCCTGTCCATAATCCAGCTCTTTGTATGCATTGCGGTTACACTCCAAAACCTCTCCATTTTCCGCAAAAAACAGAATCATGTCCCTCGTCCCCTCAAACAGGAACTCATATCTGCGCATCTTCTGTTCTTCTTTTTTTTCGCTCTGCATCATCTGCAAACCTCCCCAAAGAGAAATATCATTCTATCATACGTTTGCCCCACAGCATTTTTTATACTTTTTACCGCTGCCGCAAGGACATGGATCGTTTCTTCCAATCTTCTTATCTTTCACAACGGTACCGGATTTTTTCTGTTGCTTATATAATTCCTTTCTGCGCTCCTCTGACAGCAGACTGTCCCACTGCGGAAGCTCGTACAGCCAGTCTGCCTTTGCCTCCACCATGTTATAGTACAGCTTTTCCAGATCAATATCGAGTGAAATACTGGTGTCCTCCGTCATCTCCTCAATCGGATTCGGCGTTTTCAGGCTTTCATTGATACCATCCAAAAATCCCACCATATAGTTCAATTCCATATTATATTTCTCAGCCAGTTCCCTGACAGTTCCGGAAACAACGTTCTCCGGTTCTGCTAAAAGCTGTTCGTAAACTGCCTTTTCCTCTGCAAAATATTTTGTCCAGATTGCCTTTCCTGCCTTCGAATTTACTTCAACTCCGTATGCGTATTCTCTCCAATCCTGTAATAATCCCATATTCATCCTCCATGCTGCATCATTTTTATTTCATTTGATCATGAATCTTTTGATTCCATCATAAACCTACTGATTCTATCATAAATCTTTTGATTCTATCATGAACCTGCTGGTTCATGATGAGCTTGTTGCACCTCACGTGTTTATCATTTTATCATACTTCTCTATGATCGGTCAATTGCCCATAATAAGCATTTTTGCCATGTTTGCGGAAGAAATGTTTATCCCGGATTGCATCCGGCGCCGGTTTGACATCCGGGTTAATCTGCTCTGTTTTTGCCGCCATCTTTGCAACCTCTTCCAGCACAACCGCATTGTGAACTGCATCTGCCGCATCTACTCCCCACGCAAATGGGCCATGGTTTGTGCACAATACTGCCGGGGTGTACATTGGATTCATCCGGCGCTGCTCAAAGGTCTCAATAATCACAAGCCCTGTATTTTTTTCATATTCCCCTGCAATTTCCTCCTGCGTCAGGCTCCTTGCACACGGAATCGCACCGAAAAAGTAATCTGCATGCGTAGTGCCGTACAGCGGGATGTCACGCCCTGCCTGTGCCCACGCAGTTGCTTCCGGTGAATGTGTATGGACAATCCCCCCGATATCCGGATATTTCCGATACAGTTCTAAATGTGTCGGCGTATCGGAGGAAGGCTTATAAATGCCCTCAATCTGATTTCCATTCAAATCCATTACAACCAAATCCTCCGGTTTGAGGCTGCTGTAATCCACACCGCTCGGTTTAATCACAAAATAGCCCGTCTCTCTGTCAATACCGCTGACATTCCCCCACGTATATGTAATCAGGCCGCGTTTTGGAAGCTCCATGTTTGCCTGATAAACCTGTCTTTTTAATTCTTCCAGCATATTTTACCTCATTTCTGCGAGCTTTAGTTCGCTGATACCTTACTGCGCCTGTCCTCCTGTATGCTCTACCGCAGCTCTCTCTACAGCAAGCCCTGCGCGGTACCGCATCATAAATTTTTGAAACCCTTCCGTATCTGCCGGATCCGGGCAGATTTCTGTCCCGGCGGCGCCTGCAAATACTTTATCATTGAGATAAGCCGCCAGCGTCTCCTGCGGTTCCTTTTGAACCCGGTAAGCCGCCAGCACAGCAATGCCCCACGCACCGCCCTCTCCCGCCGTCTCCATCACGGAAACCGGCGTATTCATGGCAGCCGCCATAATTTTTTGTCCTGCACCCGGCACGGTAAAAAATCCTCCATGCCCGTACATCTTATCAATCTGAACCTCTTCCTCCAAAAGAATGTCCAGACCCATCTTTAAGGTTGCCACAGCACTGTACAAATGCGTCCGCATCAGATTTGCCAGCGTAAAGGACGCATCCGGTTTTCGAATCAGGACAGGCCTTCCCTCATCTATATTGGTAACGCCTTCTCCTGAAAAATAATTATAACTCAGCAAACCGCTGCAATCCTTATCCCCCTCTTCTGCTTTTTGAAACAGCTTTGTAAACAGCTCCGTTTGATCAGGCTTTGCACCAAACAGCTCCGCAGCCTCCCGAAAAAGACTGACCCACGCATTGATATCCGAAGTGCAGTTGTTGCAGTGTACCATGGCTACCGGAGCGCCTGCAGGCGTCGTTACCATATCAATCTCCCGGTGAACCTTCTTTAATTCTTTTTCCAGAACAATCATTGCAAAAACAGAAGTGCCGGCAGATACATTCCCAGTGCGCTGCGCCACACTGTTTGTCGCAGCCATGCCTGTCCCGGCATCTCCCTCCGGAGGGCAGACCGGAATACCTGGCTGCAGACCGCCATCCGGGTCCAAAAGCCTTGCCCCTTCCTCCGTTAAAACTCCCGCATCCTCGCCCGCACAAAGAATTTCCGGCAACAGTTCTGACAATGTCCATGGATAGGAACCGCTCTCTGTCAGCGCATCAAATCGCTTCAGCAGATCTGCACGGTACTGCCCTGTCTGGCTGTCAACAGGAAACATACCGGAAGCATCTCCTATACCAATCACCTTTCTCCCAGTCATTTTCCAATGTACGTAACCGGCAAGCGTTGTCAGATATGCAATTTCCCCCACATGCTGCTCCCGGTTCAAAACCGCCTGATACAAATGCGCAACACTCCATCGCTGCGGAATATTATACTGAAACTCCTCCGTAAGCCGTTTTGCTGCCTGTTCTGTGCTGGTATTGCGCCATGTGCGAAACGGTGTCAGCAATTCCCCGTCCCTGTCAAACGCCATATAGCCGTGCATCATGGCCGAAAAACCAATTCCTGCCAGGCGGGTAACCGAAACTCCATACTTTTCCTTTACATCCTGTAACAAACTCCGGTAACAGGCCTGCAGTCCGCACCAGATATCGTCCAGAGTATACGTCCAGACTCCATGCTCCAGACGGTTTTCCCACTGGTGGCTCCCTGACGCCAGCGGGGCATGTCCCGCCCCTATCAGCACTGCTTTAATCCGTGTAGAGCCAAATTCAATCCCTAATACAGCCTGCCCTTTTTCAATAATATCCCGATTTTCCATATTTCGCCTCCATGCTGCAACTATTTTTTCTTAGGAACTGTTAAAGAATTAATCTTTACAGTTCCTTACCTGCGAAACGCAGCGCCATATTTTGATTTTAACACATTCTTTTGCGCAAAAAAAGACCCTGCATGCATCTGTGCATCCAGAGTCTCCCTATTTTCCTATTTTTTACGTCCGCACAGCAATTTTATTTTTGCTGCCGCAAT
>JAJQGL010000093.1:9889-33161 GCA_021200535.1 Clostridiaceae bacterium
CTTATTTTTGCTGCCGCAATCTTATTTTTGCTGCCGCAATCTTATTTTTGCTGCCGCAATCTTATTTTTGCTGCCACAATCGCATATTCTGCTGCCGCAATCGCATCCTCTTTTGTGCCTGCAGCTGCCAGAAAGCCGCTCGAATGGCAGAAGCGCAGCGTCGGAATGCCGGAAAGCTCCTGCAGCTCCTCCTCTTCTAACCCCCACCATTCCTGCGGAAAATCACAGACAAGCGTATTGTCCTCCTGACTGACCGGAACGCCCTGTGCGCTGTACCCGCCCCGATTTGACGCATAAACGACAAACCGGTAAGAGCTTCCGATCACCTCAGATTTCCACGGCGCATAGGTATCCAGCACCAGGATAGAACCATCGCCCTGCTGCATTGCCTGTCTGACAATCACCTGCGCACGCAGTATTCCCGCAACCGCTGAAAAGTGATTTTTTAAAATGGTTTCTGCCATCTCCACCGCACGCCAGAAACAGGTATTATAATTCTTAAAGGAATCCCAGCCCGGATTAAATTCATCAATGATTTTGGCTAACATATTCGGACAGCCGGTATTATCCGATTCATCCAGCGGCTGGATAAAGCTTTCATCAAAACGCTTTGCCTCATCCTCTCCGATAAAACCGGCGCCATACGCACGCCAGATCAGTCCGAATGCTGCATACGGGCATCCATTCGGGCGATATTCCTTATCCTTTTGATGGTGGTCAAATTCACCGCGTCCAATATCATATACAATTCCGTCAAAATTCTCCGGAACTTCAAACCCCCGCTCTATCACAATGTCCGGATTCAGAATGCGCAAAAACGCCGTTGCAAATACATCATCCGAATGAAACTTCCCGCCATGGGTAAACCCTTTTGATGGTATTTCTAATTGCTCTGTCATGCGAATAACCCTTCTAATGTCTCGCGGATCGCCTTAATAAAGTCCTGACTATTGAGAACAGTCACATTTTCAAGGCTTGTGATCAATGCCAGATCCTTTGTCATTTTACCTGCTTCAATCGTTCCAAGCGTCGCCTTTTCCAACTGATCCGCAAAATTGCAAAGCTCCGGAATCCGGTCTAACTCACCGCGCTTGCGCAGCGCCCCGGTCCAGGCAAAAATCGTAGCTACAGAATTTGTGGAGGTTTCCTCCCCCTTTAGATGCTTATAATAATGCCGCTGCACCGTTCCGTGCGCTGCCTCGTACTCATAAACACCAGTCGGCGATACCAGGACAGAGGTCATCATTGCCAGAGAACCGCACGCAGAGGATACCATGTCACTCATCACATCACCGTCGTAATTTTTACATGCCCAGATAAAACCGCCCTTTGCTTTCATTACGCGGGCAACTGCATCATCTATCAGCGTATAAAAATACTCAATACCGGCATCATCAAATTTATCTTTATACTCCTGCTCAAAGATCTCCTGAAAAATGTCTTTAAAATTGTGGTCATAAATTTTAGAAATGGTATCCTTTGTCGCAAACCATAAATCCTGCTTTGTATCAAGCGCATAGTTGAAACATGCCCGGGCAAAGCTTTCAATGGATTTATCTTTATTATGGATTCCCTGAATGATTCCCGGCCCGTCAAAATCCATAATCGTCTGCCGTATTTCCGTTCCATCCTCACCGGTGAATACCAGCTCAGCTTTCCCGGCGCCCGGAACTTTAATTTCGGTATTTTTATATACATCACCATAAGCATGTCTTGCCAGCGTAATCGGCTTTTCCCAGTTCTTCACACATGGCTCAATGCCTTTTACCTGAATCGGAGCACGAAAAACCGTTCCATCCAGAGCTGCACGAATTGTCCCATTCGGAGATTTCCACATTTCCTTTAAATCATATTCTGTCATGCGGGCCGCATTTGGAGTAATCGTGGCACACTTTACCGCTACGCCATATTTCTTCGTTGCTTCTGCAGAATCAATAGTAACCTGGTCATTTGTCTGATTCCGGTACTCCAGGCCCAAATCATAATATTCTGTCTTTAAATCAATAAACGGCAGCAACAGCTCATCCTTAATCATCTGCCACAGAATACGTGTCATCTCGTCCCCATCCATCTCTACCAAAGGTGTCGTCATCTGAATTTTAGCCATTTTTTTGCCCTCCAATTCTATGTTTGTATACATGTATGCATTTAATCATATCATAAAAAATGGAATTTGTATACCCTTCCACCCACATAAGCAAAATGACGATCAGCTGATTTTGCTGCGCCGAACAACTTGCCGGACGCTTCCACGCATGTCGGCAGAGGACTGTGAATATTGACTAGTACAGCGAATACTTATTCTAAAAATTCCAGTGCCTTAAATGCATGCGGCAAAAAACGCCCCAGATAGCTGTGCATAAAGCGGCGAAGCTCTTCCAGAATTTCCTCTGTCACCGTAAAGGAATATAGCTTTTCTATCGGTGCGGATAATATGTACTGCAGCGCATGAAGCGCATCCGGGCTCAAAACGAACGGATACCTTTCCCGCAGCTCTTTCTCCTTTGCCGCACATTCTTTGCACACCAGCCCGCCCATACTAAAATAAACGTCAGATGTATTTGCCTGATGACAGTGCAGACATTCAAACAGCTCAATTCCCTGTCCCTGAATCTGCAGCATCCGCATTTCGTATATCACCCGAATCAGCGGCAGCGCCAGTACGCCCTTTTGCATACTCAGAAGCGTTACATATAAAAGCAGCAGCTCTGCGGATGCCTCTATGTTCTCCCTTGTAAAATACTGCGCCATCTCTGCAAAATAGGATGCATAACAGGCCATATCGTAATCTGCGGCGATATCCCCAAAATATTTTTGAATCGCCGCCGCTTTTAACGAATAGGAATTTCTCCCCGGATACAAGACAAATTCCCCAAATGTAAACGGAATTGTGCAAGCCGAAAGGGGGCTTGCTGCCCGCCTTGCCCCCTGTGCAAATGCCGCTATTCTCCCGCGTTCCCTCGTCAGGATTTCTACGCGCCTGTCATACTCCCTGATCGGAGAAGCTGTAAGAATAATCCCCGTCAGTGCCAACTGTTCTCTCATGCCGCCTCATTTCATCAGTTACCATGCCCGGTCATTGCTGTACTGCCAACCGGACGCAGTCTCCTTTTCCCGCTCCTCTCCCCGCCGACTACCGGCAGAAAATGTCTGATACGTGCTTTCTTTTAAACTTTCCCGATACTCCAGATAGTCCATTACTTTGCCGCTTGCGGCAAATTGATTCCAACGTTCTTCCTTTTCCATCGTTTTCGCCATGCCCTTTCTGAAATGTTCCTTATAATTCCTGATTGTATTTTTTGCCTGCCGGCTATGCCGCAGGCTTTATACAATTAGCATGGCTTAGTTCCGCTTGTATATACATGGTATCTTCTGTCAATATATCAAACGGAACCGGAAGCGACCGTATTAACCATCCAAATCCGTCTTTCGGTATCCAAAATTTTTGATTAAAAAGTCACTGTCTCTCCAGTCCTTTTTCACCTTAACCCACAGTTTCAGGTTCACACGGCAGTCCAGCAGATTTTCAATATCCCGGCGTGCCTGCATGCCGATTTTTTTCAGCATGGCGCCCTGTTTGCCAATAATAATACCCTTATGCGATTCCCGCTCACACACAATCGTTGCGTCAATATCAATTAATTTTCCGCCCGGCCGCTCCCTCATACGGTCTATCCCGACAGCAATCCCATGCGGAATTTCATCGCTTAAATTGCGCAGTGCCTTTTCCCTGATCAGCTCCGCCGCAATCTGGCGTTCCGGCTGGTCTGTAATCGTATCCGCATCATAGTAGCATGGCCCTTCCTCCAGATAATCAAACATCACGTCAAGCAAATCATCCGTATTTTCACCTTTCAGGGCTGATACCGGAACAATCTCTTTAAAATCGGCAATCGTTCTGTAAGCGTCAATAAATTTTAATATTTCATTTTTTTCCACCGTATCAATCTTATTAATTACCAGAATGACCGGTGTCTGCACCTGCCGGAGTTTTTCGGCAATATGACGCTCCCCGGCGCCTATAAACGTCGTCGGCTCAACCAGCCACAGGATGATGTCAACCTCCTGCAGCGTCCTCTCGGCCACCGTCACCATATACTCTCCAAGCTTATTTTTCGCCTTATGAATCCCCGGCGTATCCAGAAAGATAATCTGCCCTTTCTCCGAGGTATACACTGTCTGAATCCGGTTTCTCGTTGTCTGCGGTTTATTTGACGTAATGGCAATTTTCTGTCCAATCAAATGGTTCATCAGCGTGGATTTGCCCACATTCGGCCTGCCAATCAGAGTGACAAAGCCCGACTTAAATTTCTCCATGAATCCTCCGTTCTCTTGTAAAATGGCGTTATCTGTCTCAGGACAGCGGCCGGATATTTTCAAACAGCTCCTTTTCTTCCTCAATATGCTTTTCATTTCCGATCACACACAGATTGTTCTGATCTGCTATCGTCCTAAGAACCGGGGCCAGCTTATGGATATCCTCCAAAGTACAGCCAAGAATCTGGTCACGCTCGCTTTGCAGAAGCTCTTGTGTAACCCCGGAAAAATATCCGGACAGCGAACGCTCCCCTTTCATATTTGGCGTCAGCGGCGTGTCGATGGAACTAATCGTTCCAATGATCGTTTTCGTAATTTCGCGTTCCTCTGCCTGATAATTTTCGAGGTAATCCGCCGCCCCTCTATATACGTCAATAGTCCCAGACAGGTTCGGATCCCGGTAAGAGGTGAAAAACCCTTCCCCTTCACGGGTAAACTGGCAGGCAA
This sequence comes from Clostridiaceae bacterium, assembly GCA_021200535.1. Lineage (GTDB taxonomy): Bacteria > Bacillota > Clostridia > Lachnospirales > Lachnospiraceae > Butyribacter. The sequence goes on from JAJQGL010000093.1 coordinate 14,654, forward strand.
CACCATATGCGCCGCCTTTCACGCGCACCTCATTCCACAGATAGTCATAATTCAGCAAATGCCTTGCCACCCGGAGCGCGCCATAGTTGACCGGAACATCCGAAAAGTCTCCGCCTACTGCCACATACTGAATTTCTGCCGGCGTATAATAAGCCTCCTGCAGCTTTTCCGGCTGCGGGCCATAGCTTGTCATCTGCTGCAGAACCTTCTCTGCCTGCGATCTGCCGCTCTCCTTTTCAAAGGCATCCAGACGCCGCAAAAATGCAGGAAACGCTTTTTCTAAGGCTGCATATTCCTGATCACTGCCGGTAATGGAAACCATCATTCTGTCTCTGGTAAACAGCTTTGCCAAAAGCGCTTTGCAGCCCGCCATCAGCCTTTCCTTTTCATCCTCAAAATGCTCGTCAAGCTGTTCAAGATAAGAATAACAGCCAATGCCGCTGTCGTGGTCACGCAGCCAGGCACTTTTCGAAAAATAAGACATGGCACGGCCGGCCGCAGCAAGATGCCCGCTTGCCATCAAGCGTACCTTCAGGCGGGAACGCGCCTCTGCCACAACCTCGCGCAGATGCTTTTCATCTGTAAACAGCGTTTCAAACATCATTTCCGCCATCAGATCCAATGCATTGTCCAGCTTGCTTTCCAACACTTTTGCTGCCACTTCAAATTTTAAATGATAGCTGTCTTTCTTCGCACACTGGCAATAAACATGAAACGCAGAAATAATTCCCCCTGTGTAAAAATTGGTTTCCGTGTCAAATTCCATATAACTGTGCTTTTTGGTGTCCATATATCCCAAAAGCGTTGAAAGAAAACGAATCTGCGGTACATATTCCTCAAGGTCATCCATATCAAAGAAAAAGCGCAGATATACAATACCATTTGTATTGACATTGTGGTGAATGGCCGGAACACCTTCTATTTCCTTAAAATCATTGTAGTATGGCTGGGTTTTCTTATCAATGTCCCCGCGTTTTAGCATAGGGATTTTTTCCAGAACTTCTTTTGGCGTCGGCGTCTCCTGATATGTTTTCAGGCTCTTCGTGTCCTCAACCAGACGCTTGATTTCCTCCTGCGACAGGCTTTCTTTATATGCGCGCAGTTTTTGTTTGGTGGCCTCTTCCTCCCGGATGGACAGCCCCGGCTCGGGATCCATCTCTAAAAGCACAGCATGAGGGTTATCTAACAGATAGGTCTGTACCAGCTTTTCATAAAAATCCGTTTCCAGTTTTTCCCTTAAAAAGGCAAAATCGGCTTCGTAGCGCAGGGAATCATATGGCATGCTATCGTCATAGAGCCATGTCTGAAATGTCTTGATTCCGTATAACAGCCCTTTCGGAAATGAACCAAAATCGGCTTCCCTTTCCCTGAATTCCGTCCCGTTGATCGCCGCTTCCAGCGCCTTGCGGTCAATGCCGTCACGCACTGCCTTTTCTAAAGTTTCCCTTATAACAGTATAGAACTTTTCCCGTTCCTGCGGCTTTGCATTTTTCGCAGTAATCAAAAAATAGCTCTGCCGCAAAATATCGCAGAAATCCACGTCAATATCTGAGCCTATGCCAGCGTCAAGAAGGGCCTGCTTCACTGGCGCCCCCGGCATTTCTACCAAAACATAAGACAAAAGATCAAACGCACGGCACACCTTTGGGTCAAGCGTGACATCCATTGCCGCTGCATACGCATAATACGTTTTTTCGCTGCAGTCCGCATCCTGCGCTACAGCATAGTTCTTCTGCAAATCCTTTCTTTTGGCAAACGGCTTTTGCAGCGGGATCTCGGAATTTACAGAAATTGCCGGAAAATGTGACAAATAATTCTGATCTAAAAACTCCAGCTTCTCCCGCACGTCAAAATCCCCATATAAATAAATATAACTATTGGACGGATGATAATAATTTCGATGAAAATCCAGATATTCTTCATAAGTCAGATCCGGAATGCACTGCGGATCTCCGCCGGACTCCTGCCCATAGGTATTATCCGGGAACAGACTGTTCATCACAAACCGTTCCAGTACGCTTTCCTCTGAGGAGTATGCACCTTTCATTTCATTGTAGACAACACCGTTGTAGCAGATATCCGCATCCTCGCTCTCCAGCTCGTAATGCCAGCCCTCCTGCTTAAAAATTTCTTCGTACTGATAGATATTCGGATAAAATACCGCATCCAGATAAACATGCATCAGATTCTGAAAATCCTTGTCATTGCAGCTTGCCACCGGATACATTGTTTTATCCGGATAGGTAGTCGCATTCAGATAGGTGTTTAAGGAACCCTTCACCAACTCCACAAAAGGATCCTTTGCCGGAAAATTTTTAGAACCGCAGAGTACCGTATGCTCAATAATATGCGGCACGCCTGTCGCATCTTTCGGCGGCGTGCGGAAACCAATATTAAACACCTTGTTATTGTCATCGTTGCTGACCACCAAAACCCTTGCATTGCTCAATTTGTGGCGCAGTGTCAGCACATAGCTGTCCAGCTCCCTGACAAACTCTCTCTTTTCCAGCCGATATTCCTGCGGAATGCTCTCCTGTGAAATTTCCTTCTTTGTTGTCGTCATACTTAGCCTCCAATTATTTATAATCTGTTTTCTGCAGCATGCAGAATCTCTGATACGCCTCCTGCCAGGCCTCCGTATCCTGCGGCAGATATTCCTTTGTGCCAAAGGAGGCCGCCAGGATTTCACAGCGCTCCCCCCGTGTCCGGTATGCACCGATTGCCTGAAGCTGGGCCATGACATTGCCCACCGCCGTCGCCTCACTCGCGCCTGTAACAACCGGAATGCCTAGCGCATTTGCAGTAAACTGGTTCAAAAGCGGATTTTGCGCTCCGCCTCCTACAACATAAAGCTTTTCGTCCCATGTTATAAATGGTTTTAGCGTATCATATACCTGACGGTATTTTAACGCAAGACTCTCCAAAACGCAACGTACCAATGCGCCATCTGTTTCCGGCACCTGCTGCCCTGTTTTCTTACAGTATTCCCTTATTTTTTTCGGATAGTCTCCCGGCTGCATAAAATCATCCGGATTGACAAAGCTCTGCAGCGGTTTTTCCAGCGACGCAAGCTCTGTCATCCGGTTAAAGCTATAATCCCTGCCCTGTGACGCAAAATTCCTGCGCAGCTCCTGATTCATCCAAAGGCCAATAATGTTGACCGTCGGACGGTATCCGCCATCCGCAGTACCTTCGTTTGAAATTTTATCCTTTATAATCTGCGGCCCTTCCAGCATGGTTTTAGAAGAAATTCCCATCAAAGACCATGTACCGCTGGAAAGGAAGGTAAATTCCTCCGAGGCTGACGGCACTGCTGCCACGGCACACGCCGTATCATGCCCCGGTGCAGAGATAATATGCAGCTGCTTTTGTCCAACCTCTTCTGCCACATCTGTCCGAAGTGTTCCCAAATCCCTGCCCGCCAGATCAACCGGTGTGAACAAGGCTTCCGGCAAACCGATCTTATCCATCAGTTCCTTTGCCCAGCATTTCTGTCTCATATCAAACAGCTGTGTTGTGGAGGCAATCGAATACTCTGTATGCATCACACCGGAAAAGAAATACTCAATCAGATTTGGCATTAGCAGCACCTTGTCGGCACTGTCCAGCCAGGTCGGCATATGCTTTTTCATATAATACAGCTTATACAATGTGTTATATTCCAAGCTTGCAATCCCCGTCTTTGCAAATGCATATTCCTCTCCGCCAAGCTCATGAAGCGCTTCCTGCATATTTGCCGAATCCAGAAAAGCATCCCGGTAGCTGCCCGGCATTCCGATCAGATTGCCCTCCCGGTCAATCAGTCCGCAGTCGACCCCCCATGTATCGAAACCGACGCCGCTAAGCTCCGCCTTGCAGAGTGCCATCCCCTTTTTCATTTCATCCATCAAAAATAAAAAATTCCAATACGCATGACCATTCAATATGCTGAAATTATGCGGGAAACGATGAACCTCCTCCAATTCAATCCGTTTTCCGTCAAACCTTGCCAGCATACCCCGTCCGCTGCTCGCCCCCAGGTCAAACGCCAATACATTTTCTGATGCCATAGCCTCCTCCATTTCCTATCCGTTGACAAAAGGGCAACACAACTGCATTGCCCTGATTCTGATCAATTTTCTTCCTTTATTTATCCTTTGGCTGACTATATTTTTTATAGCCCGGATGTCTGCCTGTCACCTTATACTGCTCCCTCATGCTGATCAGGCGGTCAATATTTTCGCGCGGAAGCTCCTCTGCACCGCCAAGAAGATGTGCATTGAGGCTGATTTTAGCAAACAGCTCCAGTGTTTCCATACGGTAATATGCCGTAATCACATCCGAACCGACAGCCAGTGCGCCGTGATTTTTCAAAAGCATTACATCATGCTCGCCGAGATATGGTGCAATCGCCTCCGGCACTTCATTGGTAGACGGCGTGCCAAACGGCGTAACCGGCACAGAACCGATGGCAATAACTGTCTCAATCATGGAATATTCATCCAGCGGAACGTTAGCAACTGCATAGCCCGTTGCAACCGGCGGATGCGCATGCAGCACAGCGCCAACATCTTCACGCTCTGCATAGCATCTCAAATGCATTTTAATCTCTGAGGATGGACGGTATCCCTCCAGCCCATCCAGTACATTTCCATCCCGGTCAATCTGAACCAGCTTTTCCGGCGTGATAAAGCTCTTGCTGATTCCGGTAGGTGTGGCAAGAAATGTACCGTCCGGCAGCTTAACAGACACATTTCCATCGTTTGCTGCCACCCAGCCCAGCTGCCACATCTTATGACATACATCACAAATCTGATCTCTCAACTCTGCATAACTTAATCCCATCTTTTTTCCTCCATTTCTGCGTGATACGCACATCTTTCTCTGTTATATTCTTTCTGATGTCCTCCGGTTAAAGTCCTCCAGAAAACGGATAAACTGTATTTCCGGAAGCGGCTTGGAAAAGAAATATCCCTGTAAGAAATCGCCCTGCAGCCTTTTGATAATATCAATATGCTCCTGCGTTTCAATTCCTTCGGCAATGATTTTCTTTCCTTCTGCCTTAATCATTGGCATCAAATCATTTAAAAACTGGTTTTCGCCCTTCGCATAGGACCAGACCAGACTTTTATCAATCTTCACAAAGTCAACCGGAAGCTCTAAAATATTAACCAGCGTCGAAAAGCCGGTTCCAAAATCATCCATCGCAACCTTCGCACCGGTCTGTTTCAGGCTTCTCAGTGTTCTTCCAACCGCAGCCGCATCTGTAAATTCACTCTCCGTAATCTCCAGGTGCATCCTTTCCATGGGAATCTGATACTGCCCGGCAATCTCCCTGAGCCGTTCTGTCAGACCCTCATAGCGGCACTGTCCCGGCGACAGGTTGATATTGATATCTTCAATCCCTTTTTCAAAAATACGGTTTCTTTTTGCAAATTCACACGCCTTTCGAAAAATCTGTTCTCCCAGCGGAATAATAGTATGATTTTCCTCTGCGATATGAATAAAATACTCCGGATTAATATACTGCTTATCTTCATCCTTCAGGCGCGACAGTACCTCGAGCGATGTAATCCTTTTCTTCTCCAGCGAATAAATCGGCTGAAAATGCAGCTCAATGCTGTTGTCCATAATTGCGTCTTCGACCAGATGAGCCACCTTCTTTTTGTTTTCCACCTCTTCAATGGTATCGTGCCGGAGACGGACCAGCTCACCCGGTGCATGACTGCTCTCATGGTCAGAACGCGCATAATGGATTCTCTGAATCAGCTCTTCAAAATCCTCCCCATCCTCCGGGTAGACAGACAAATAAAAGCTGTATTCATGATTTATGGCCTCCCCATCGACCATCCATACCGTCGGCAGCCTCCTTTTGATGCTGTTATACAACGCGGCTGCCTCCTCTTCTGAATGGAACAGTACCGCATACGTCGATGCACCGATATGGAAAACCTTTCCCTTTGGCGCTTTCTCTAAAAGCAATCCGCGAATTCTCCTCTGTACCTCCTGCAGCTTTTCCTCGCCGTAAATTTTGTTCAGAGAGCTGAAATTGCGGACGCGAACCAGCAGACAGGCTGTTTCCGTCCGATAAGAAATCCGTTCCCGAAAAAGCTCAATGAATCCATTACGGTTAAAGCTTCCGGTCGCATTGTCCACATAAAAATCCGGACTTTGCTGTGACAGATAAAATATATAAACAAAAGCCAGAATACACACTAACAGCTGCGCCTTCCACGACGGTGCGAAAACATCAAAAAGCACCAGGCCGGCAAACACCGCCAGCAAAAGCGCACAGGCACATTTTCTGCGGATTGTATACTGCGTGCACTCTGCAAACAGGACAACCACATCATAGATCAGGTACAGAATAACAGCCAGCGCAATCAGCTCCAGCAGCCACGTCTGATGAAACTGCCGTCCCTCATCATAGAAAAAGCAAAGGCCTGTCCATGGCGAAGACAACAGCAGTGAAACAGAAAGCAGCAGCACCGGCTCAGACACAATAAACAAAACAGATCGCATCTGCAGGCGATAGGCAAGCGATAAAATATAGCAGTGGCAGCAGGCAAAGGTGCCCAGCTCCAGACAGAGTGAAATGGCTTTGGCCAATGCAATAAGCTCCGTCGATTTGCCATTTGCATATGCAAACTCATCTCCGACTATAAAAAATCCGGTAAGCATCATGGTAAACAGCAGCATTTGAAACGCAATGGTTGATTTCAGCGCCAGCTTTTTCTTTTCCAGGCTCACCGCAAAAATCAAAAAGAAAAACCCGGCAGCCGCCAGCTCATAATGAATATTAGCCACTTATAAATGCACCTCCTGTCTCAACATACTGCTCCATTTCCTTCTCCCCCAGCAGTACACCTGACAGCAGCATACCCTGAATATAACTGACATCAAGCTTCCGTAACGGCTCAATCTGCTCTTTTCTGTCAACACCGTCAAGATAGATAATCCAGTCCTGCTTACGCAGCATCGTCACAAGGTAACGAAGCTGCTGATTATCCCCGCTGCAATAGCAGCGAACCATATGATGATTGATTTTTACCGCGTCAAACGGCATACTTAGCATTTCCCGTAAATTGCATACGGTAACGCCAAACTGATCCAACAGAATGGATACGCCGTATTCATGTAAAACCGAAAACGCCTCCCGCAGCTTCTGACAGTCTGCATGCTGCTCAATCGTCACCTCAATGCAGACCCGCTCGCCCGGCACGCCATACTGTTTCATGATATTGACAAGCTGTTCCGCGGCAATGCTTCCCGGCAGCTGCGGGGAAGATATATCAATATGTATCCTGTGGAAGCCTTTATCAAAAAGCGCTTCCCTTTGGACAAACCGGCACATCATTTCACAGGTAATGCAGCCGAGCTCTTTGGCATATCCCATTTCCGAAGCTACTTCCCACAGGATTTCCTGTGAAATCACAAAATCATTTTCCCGGTACTCCATCAAAATCATTTCGCAGGAGATTGCCTTCCGATCATCTGCCGCCTGAATCGGAATACACCGAAAATCAAACTGACGGTTCTGGATTCCCTGTGTCACAACGCGCAGCGCCTCCAGATTCTGTTCAATCTCTGATTGTTTCTCTCCCCGGTAGGAAAGCAGAACCTCCCGGTCCATCTCTTCCATTGCCATCCTCCGCATGCAGGCTATAATCCGGCTAAAGCTTTCCGGCTGATACCCTGCATCCGCGAAATCCAAAACATAAAACCCACATAATATCTGGATATTTTTATTGTTAATTCTCAAATAGGAGGGGATTTCCTCCAAAAGCTGTTTATGCCGCCTCTGCGCCGTTTCATAATCACGCAGCATCACGATATATTCAAAGCTGTGGTTCTGATAGACGGCATGTTTGCCGCAGTATGTCTGCAAAATCTTTCCCAGACAGTGCTGAACCTCAGCAATATCTTCCTCCGTACAATAATTTGTAATACTTTCAATATTGTTAATGCAGATACCAAGGCATCCAAAATTCCGCCTGTAGTTTGCCTTTTCCCGAATCACTTTTCCTAAGCCTTCCCTCGTAAAACACCGGTTCGATGAAAGCTTATACTGATCCTCATTGTGCAGCAGGAGATAAAACAGCATAAAAATAACGGTCAGCGCACAATACGATATCACATACCGGACGCCCAGCAGCTTCTGCAGCATCATATCAAAAAGCAAATAGCAATGCGAACCAAACAGCACGTACTTTTCCCGCCTGCTCAGCGCCATTCTGCCGGAAAAAATCACGGCAGACCCGATGATGATGCACAACGCCAGCCCTGCCAGCTGAATCCAGTTGCCCGGTGCGCTGTAAAGTCCCCTTTCCGGCTGATATTGCAAAAGCGCAATCCCGCTCCACGGGCCGCTTAGCACAGTCAAAATACAGACTGCCAGATAAATCTGCAATACACGAAACCAGCCCTTCTTCACCCAGCGAAGCCTCCCGGCAGCCGCAAGGTCATACAGCAGCAGCAGATACAGAATCAGTATCATTCCAATATACATAAACATTCCCGCTGCCGCATTGGCAGGGCGCCTGACATCACCAAAGACATGCCCCGCACCGATCAGCAGCAAATCCAGCACAATCGTAACCATGGCTGTGACAAGCATAATGACAAATATTTTATTTTTCTGCAGGCCAATCCAGTTTTTTAAATTGCAGAAAAACCATGTGGCCATAATCATCAAAAACGCGATTACCCCATATGCAATATACATATCTATCATATCGTACTCTCCAATTTCACACATAACCAGTACAGCGTTTCGTAAAAAGGCGAATACTATGAAAAATCACACTGATGTGCTGATTTTTCACAGCGCTATTTCTCATCACAAATATGATAACAGTTTTTTCCTCCATTTTTGGAACGATACAGCGCACTATCGGCCTTCTTATACAGTGTCTCCCAATCGGTTGCATGATCCGGCGCCACTGCAACTCCAACACTGCTTGAAATGCTTACCTGTTTATCACCATTTACATAAGTACGACGGTTGACTTCGCATATTTTCTCTGATTTCCTGCCGATATAATCGTGCAGGCTCTCCTCATCAAACGCATCATAAGCAACACATACCGCAAATTCGTCTCCGCCCAGACGCCCGATAAAGGCATTGTTCGGGAAGATTTCTGACAGCTTCTGCGCTGTGTCAACGATCGCCTTATCCCCCATAATATGACCCAGATTATCATTTACATTTTTAAAATTATCCAGATCCACCATAAAGAAAATATAATGGTAATTGCCATCCATATGCTGCAGTGCGTCAACCATCTTTCCCTCAAGCGTTTTTTTGTTCAAAATGCCAGTCAAAAGATCATTCTCCGCTCTCTGCAGCAGATTCTTTTCATCGGCAATCTGCTGATCCGCACTTTCTATTTTTCCTAAGAATCTCTGATTCGTTCCATATTTGATATTCTTGACCAGGGAACCGGTAATCCGGTACCAGCCATATACCCCATCCGCATTGCGAATACGGATTTCTGCAGAAAACACGCTGTTTTCATCATCATAAAATTTATGTATTCTTCCCCTGACAGACGCATCATCCTCATGCACATACTGATAAATATCATAAACCTCTTCTCCGAGAAATACATGCGATTTGTAGCCGAACAACGCCTCCATATCGCCAAAAAACTGAAGGCGCTTCGGGGTAAACTGGAACTCAAACAGCACAGAGCGCTCCTGCTTCTGCAGCACCCTGTAACGCTCTATCCCGTCCCGGTATGTATTGTATTTATGTCCAAACCAGAGGAAATAGATCAGCGCAATTCCCCACACTGCCAGACAGACAATCCCCTTCACAACGGAGCTTTTGCTCAGCTTAATTCCGGCCTGCCCAAAATCTTCAATATTTTCGACATATCCCATATGCCAGTCCGAATACTCACTCGGCTCCAGAACGGATGCGTAATATTCGCCGCCGGCACTGTATGAAAATGCTGCGGGCTGTGATTTGTACAGCTTGGATGCAAGCGTTGCCGTATTCATTTCATCGTCATTTAAATTACAGTCACTCAGATAATTGTAGTAGCTTCTCGCACCATTTCCAAAAATATCTTCAAAATTATCATCACCGACAATAAATTTTCCTTCATCTGTCATCAGAAATACGCTGCCATTTTTTAATTTGCTCCATTTGCTCAAAAAAGTCTGAATGCTGGTAATATGTAATGTCCCGACAAGGATACCCTGCACCTTGCCATCGTATTCCACCGGTCTGCACAGCGCAATGGACTGCTTGCCATCTGCATTTTCCACAATCTCAGAATGCACACAGATCTGCCTGTCATATGCCAGCATCTCCAGTTCATCATCCGACAGCCCAATCGATACATCATCTCCAAACAGCTTTTGTCCCGCTGTGTCAAGAATCAGCAGATCCCCAAACAAAGCCTTATACTCATCCAAAACCTCTCTTGTCGCCGAAGCATCATCCAGAATGGTCTTGCCGATCGACTTCGATATCTGGTTTAAATTGACAAAGCGCTCATTGATCATGTCGTCATAATACATTGTAAAGATTTCTGCATCTCCGGACAGATTATTTTCTATCACACTTTCAGCGCTTCCCATAATATCAGAATAAAAGTCTGACAGTGTCAGAAAAGTCAGAAAAACAATACATACCATTGCAGCGCAGCGCCGGTATTTATCCCAAAACGTTTTCTTCATGTCCCTTCTCCAATCTTTCCATCCCGTTTTAATTATGTCTCAATTTACCGGTTTCTTTTGCTAGTACAGCAAATAACTAGTCTGCACTTTATTAGCCATGTGCAGAACCAATCTGTTAATCATTATAGCACACCCCTGCAAAAATAGCCATAACAAAGAAAACGCAGAAATTTTATTAGAAATTTTACTGAATACCGGATACCATTTCAGACACGTATTCATACAGCTTCGGTCCTGCCTGCTCACCATACTGCGCAATGATCTTTACGATTGCACTGCCGATAATCGCCCCGTCTGCAATCGCTGCATAAGTTGCGACCTGCTCTTTCGTATTAATGCCAAAACCAACTGCCGTCGGAGTATCCGTCACACTGCGGATTGTCTCGACAATCTCTCCGACATCCGTTGTAATCTCACTTCTGGCTCCGGTAACCCCCATCGAAGATACAACATAAATAAACCCGGATGCCTCTTCGACAACAGACCGGATACGCTCTTTTGAAGTCGGCGCAACCATAGTAATAACATCAACGCCATATTTTTTCGCAATCGGAACCAGCTCGCCGCGCTCCTCAAATGGGAGATCAGGAATGATAACGCCGTCTACCCCGCTTTCCTTACAACGGCTGCAGAATTTGTCATATCCATATTTATACAGCGTATTTAAATATGCCAGAAAAACAAGCGGAATTTCTGTTTTTTTCCGGATGGATGCCACTGTGTCAAACAATTTATCTGTTGTACATCCTGCACGCAGCGAGCGCACATTCGCCGCCTGAATCACCGGGCCGTCCGCAATCGGATCGGAAAACGGAATGCCAAGCTCAATCAGCGACGCCCCGCCCCGCTCCATCTCTAATACAAATTCCTCTGTCTTTTCCAGTGATGGGTCACCTGCCGTAAGGAATCCAATAAATGCCTTTTTGTGGTCAAATGCTTTTTTTATTCTACTCATGTAAATCAATCCCCCTGTATCTTGCAATCGCTGCAACATCTTTGTCTCCACGCCCGGACAATGTGCAGATAATGATCTGGTCTTTCCGCATCTTAGGCGCAATTTTCAGCAGATGCGCCACCGCATGAGAACTCTCAATCGCTGCGATAATACCTTCTTCTCTGGCAATATATTCAAACGCCTGCACTGCCTCTTCATCTGTCACCGGGACATATTCTGCCCTTCCGATATCTTTCAGATAGGCATGCTCCGGGCCTACCCCCGGATAATCCAGCCCCGCAGAAATGCAATAAACCGGCGCAATCTGCCCGTATTCATCCTGACAGAAATAGGATTTCATCCCATGAAAGATACCTTCTGTCCCAACTGCCATTGTCGCTGCCGTTTTATCGGTATCTACGCCATGGCCTGCGCCCTCACAGCCAATCAGGCGCACCTGCTTATCTTCTATAAATTCATAAAAAGACCCGATTGCATTGCTGCCGCCGCCAACGCATGCCATCACCACATCAGGAAGCCTTCCCTCTGCCTCTAATATCTGTGCCCGTGCTTCCCGGCTGATAATGCTCTGAAAATCTCTCACAATCATCGGAAACGGATGCGGCCCCATCACGGATCCCAGTACATACAGAGTATCATCTACTCTTGCCGTCCATTCCTGCATACATGCATTAACTGCATCTTTCAGGGTAGCCGTTCCCGTCTCTACTGCATGCACCTTCGCCCCCAACAGCTCCATACGGTATACATTAAGCGCCTGGCGCACGGTGTCCTCTTTTCCCATATAAATTTCACATTCCATGTCCAGCAGCGCCGCTGCCGTAGCCGTTGCCACGCCATGCTGTCCCGCTCCGGTTTCCGCAATCACCCTGGTCTTTCCCATTTTCTTTGCCAAAAGCACCTGGCCAAGCACGTTATTGATTTTGTGCGATCCGGTGTGGTTCAAATCCTCCCGCTTAAAATAAATCTTCGCGCCGCCCAGGTCTCTTGTCATTTTTTCTGCAAAATACAAAAGCGACGGCCTGCCTGCATATTCCCGATTTAGTTTGTCTAATTCCTCAACAAATTCCGGATCGTTTTTATAATGCTCATACGCATCCTCCAATGCATGAATCTCATTCATAAGAGTTTCCGGAATATATTGTCCTCCATGTTTTCCATATCTTCCCTTGCCCATGTTAATCCTCCAATTTCTAATCATCTGCTCTGATCGTTGTTCTCTGTTCCCTGTCAGCTTCTTCCTGCCGCAATCAGCCCGCCAAGCGTCTGCCCTATATTTCCTGCACGCATCATGGTTTCTCCGATCAGGACGGCATTCACCCGGTGCATGGCAAGCCGGCGAATGTCCTCCTCGGTACGGATGCCGCTCTCTGAGACAAAAAGAATATCGTCGGGAACCAGCCTGCGGAGCCGGATGCTATTCTCGATGTCCACCGTAAACGTTTTCAGATCACGGTTGTTTACGCCAATCACCCTCGCACCCGCCTGCAATGCCTTCCCGATTTCTGCTTCATCATGCGACTCCACCAGAGCAGAAAGCCCAAGCTGGTCTGCTGTTTCAATATACTGCCGGAGCGTTTCTGTGTCCAGCAGGGAACAGATCAGCAGCACGGCAGAAGCACCGATCACTTTTGCCTGATAAATCATATATTCGTCTACCGTAAAATCCTTGCGCAGCAACGGCAGGGAAACCTGCTCATGAATCTCGGTAAGATAGCTGTCTGCCCCCTGAAAATAATATGGCTCTGTCAGCACGGATACCGCACGCGCGCCGGCTTTTTCATAGGACTTGGCAATCTCGGTATACGGAAATTCCGGTGCGATCAGCCCCTTTGACGGAGATGCCTTCTTTACCTCACAGATAAAGGAAAGTCCCTCCGCCGCCAACGCTTTTTCAAACGGAAACCCGGTATCCGCATGCAGCTTCTCCGCCGCTGCTTTCATCTCCTGCAGCGGGATTTGTTCCTTTTCTTTTGCCACGCGCACCCGTGTCTTTTCTGCAATCTCTTCTAATATATTCATATTTCACCTCATATTGCGCCCGCAGGGAGCGGCTTCTTTTTACTTCAGGTTCAGCTTATGCTGTCCCTCATATCGCGCCCGCAGGGAACGGCTTCTTCTTACTTCAGGTTCAGCTTATGCTGTCCCTCATATCGCGCCCGCAGGGAACGGCTATTGTTAAATCGAATAAATTCATTTCAAAAATGCTGTACTAATACAGGCTTCATGAATTTGTCGCAGCAATAAATTTTTCCATCTGCTCCTTTGCCTTGCCGCTCAGGACAGTTTCCTTTGCCTTTTTAATGCCCTCTTCCAGTGTAATGCCTCCGTCTGCCACATAGATTGCCGCGCCTGCATTGAACACTGCAACATCAAATTTCGGCCCCTGTTTTCCACTCAGGATGGCCTTTGTAATCTCCACATTTTCCTGCGGATCTCCCCCAAGCAAATCTTCCTTTTTACAGGTCTGAAAACCGAACTGTTCCGGCGTGATGGTGTAAGATTTAAATTCCCCGTCTCTGACCTCGCAGACCTTTGTCGGCGCACTGAGGGAGATTTCATCCATTTTATCCGTCCCATAAACTACCATCGCCCTTGTAACGCCAAGATTGTAAAGCACATGTGCCAAAGGTTCTAAAAGATCTTCTGAAAATACGCCGAAGAGCATCTGATTGGTCCTGGCCGGATTGGAGATCGGTCCTAAAATATTAAAGAGCGTACGAATCCCTATCTCTTTGCGGACCGCTCCCACATAACGCATGGCCGTGTGATATTTTTGGGCAAACAGAAAGCACAGGTTCATTTCCTTTAACAGCTGTTCACTCTTCTCCACATCTGCATTAATATTAACCCCCATTGCCTCCAGGCAGTCAGCGGCGCCGCATTTGCTGGAAGCAGCACGGTTTCCATGCTTTGCCACCTTATATCCTGCTGCCGAAATAATCATAGAAGCAGTCGTGGAAATGTTAAACGTGTTAGAACCATCCCCTCCGGTTCCAACAATCTCCAGCGCATCCCCTTCCCTGTGGAACGGCGTGCATTTTTCCCTCATAATTTTACCTGCTGCCGTAATCTCATCAATCGTTTCCCCTTTGATGGAAAGTGCCGTCAGGAATGCCGCTTTCTGAGAGTCTGTCGCCTCTCCGCTCATAATCTCATTCATCACTGTTTCCATTGTCTCCGATGTCAGATCTTTGTTTTGTACCAATGTGCTAATTGCCTCTTTAATCATTTTTATTTCCTGCCTTTCTGTTGATTTTATTGTTTAGGGAAATTTGCCGAAACAGCAGCATCCCCTTTTCTTTTTGTTTCCAAATCCTGTTTTGCTTTATCACGCAAACCCCTGTGCTATTGCAAAAAACATTCCATAATCCGGCGTCCGTCCGGCGTCAAAATGGATTCCGGATGAAACTGCAGCCCAAATATTTCATATTCCCGGTGCCTGACTGCCATAACCTCACCGTCCTCTGTTGCAGCCGTCACCTCAAGGCAATCCGGAATGGTGTCCTTAAGTGCGATCAGGGAATGATACCTCGCAACCCTTGCGCTCTCCCCAAGGCCTGCAAAAATCCTGCAATCCTGTTTTAACTTTACAACTGACATTTTCCCATGCATCAGCTCTTTTGCATAAGATACGGTCGCCCCAAACACCTCGCAGATCGCCTGATGGCCCAGGCACACGCCAAGAATAGGCACCCTGCCTTGAAAATAACGGATCACATCCTCACATACGCCCGCATTCTCCGGCTTTCCCGGCCCAGGTGAAAGAATAATATGCGTCGGATGCATTATTTTCTCAATTTCCTGCGGTGTATACTGATCATTGCGGATTACCGTAATATCCGGGCGAATACTTCCTACCAGCTGATATAAATTATAAGAAAAACTGTCATAATTATCAATCAATACTATCATTTATGCCTCCAATCTGTTGTCACAGCCGCATCTGCTGTCCCTCTTGCACCGCATCCATCACCGCTTTTGCCTTGTTAATGCACTCCCGGTACTCTTTTTCGGGCACGCTGTCTGCAACAATTCCCGCGCCGGACCGGACAAACACCTTGCCATTTTTCTTATATGCGGTCCGGATCGCAATACAGGTGTCCAGATTTCCAGTAAAATCCACATAACCGATAGCGCCGCCATAGATCCCGCGCTTATTGTTTTCCAGCTCATTGATAATCTCCATTGCACGGATTTTCGGCGCGCCGGAGAGTGTTCCCGCCGGAAGCACTGCATCAACTGCATCCAGTCCGCAGCAATCGCTGCGAATGGTTCCCTTCACGGTAGAACCAATATGCATGACATGGGAATAGCGCAGGATTTCCATATACTGCTCCACCTCAACCGTACCAAATTCACTGATCTTGCCGAGATCATTTCTGCCCAGATCCACCAGCATGTTGTGCTCAGAACACTCCTTTTCATCTGCAAGAAGCTCTTTTTCCAGTCTGAGATCCTCCTCAGTGTCTTTTCCGCGCGGTCTCGTCCCCGCCAGCGGGAACGTGTGCAGTGTGCCGTTTTCTAATTTAACAAGCGTTTCCGGAGATGCGCCCGCCACCTCCATATCCTCACCGCTAAAATAAAACATGTACGGCGACGGGTTGATGATGCGCAGCAGACGGTAAGCATTTAAAAGGCTGCCCTCATAGTCTGCCTCCAGACGGTTTGACAAAACAACCTGGAAAATATCTCCCTCATATATATAATTTTTTGCCTTTTCAACCATCGCGCAATATTCTTCCTCTGAAAACAACGGCTGGAAATCAGATGTTATCTTTCCCGGCTCCACCCTGACCGGTTCGCCGGTTTCAATCAATTCAATAATCTGGTCAATCTCCTGTATGCAGCGCTGATATTCCTGCTCCAGCTTTTCTGTTCTCGCATTGGCAATAATATAAATTTTCTGGCGGAAATTATCAAATGCAATCACCTTGTCAAAGAGCATCAAATCCACATCCTTAAAGCCTTCTGTATCTTCTGCATCCAGCTTAAGCTTGGGCTCACTATATTTTAAATAGTCATACGAAAAGTATCCCACAAGCCCACCGGTAAAAGTCGGAAGCCCTTCTACCCTCGGACTGGTATAGCCCTGCAAAAGCTCTCTGATGACCTTGCCCGGATGTGCAACCTCTTTTTCGACAGTCTCGCCATTCGCCTCCCGCAGCACCATCCTGCCATTCATGCAGGTGATTTCCAGCTTCGGATCGTAGCCGAGAAATGTATATCTGCCCCATTTTTTCTGATCTTCTACGCTTTCCAGCATGTAACAGTGTCTGCTCACACCCTTTAAAATGCGAAGCACTTGCATCGGCGTCCTGATGTCCGCCATGATTTCTTTGCTGATGGGCACTACCTGATAGCCCTCCGCCAGCTCTTTTGCCTCCTGTAATGTAATCATATTTCACCTCATGTCGCGCCCGCAGGAAGCGGCTAATGTTAAATCGAATAAATTCGATTGATGTTGGCGGAGCCTGCGACACCAACCTGTAGTTTGAAAGTCTTTGACTTGCAAACTAATCCTCCATTTCCTCTGCAAAGTTGATACAGGGTGAACTCCACCCACATAAGCCAAATGATGAGCAGCTGATTTTGCTGCGTCGGACAGCTTGCTCGACGCTTCCCAGCATGTCGGTGGAGGACTGTGAATAGTAACAGTATTCTGTTCTATAAAACAAAAAATCCCTGACGACTGCATTAAAATACATCGTCAAGGACGGTCATCAAAGAAATGATACCGCGGTGCCACCTTGATTCATGGTTCACCCACGCACTTTGCGAAATACTAACATATTTCCGGCAACTAACGTATGCCCAACGTCATGGAATACTCAGGCAGACAGCTTTTTTGCTGCCCTTTGACCATGCCCTCAGTGGTCCATTTGATAAACTGCATCTCTACAGGGTTTCCAGCATCCCCCGCTCTCTGAAAGCGCATATTTACCGTTATCTCCACCTCAACGGTTTTCTATGAAAATGTCATTACGTCTATTATACTCTTCTAAATGTGTTTGTCAACCGGAATATATTTGAGTTTTCGCAGATTTATCCACAGAGGTCCATTTTTACAGATATTTCGACCACCTTCACGTTCCGTTGGAAGTGGAATGGCGCATTTCATTATGGCTTTTCTGCCTTTTATTATAGATATTATGGATGTTTTAGTGTATTTTTTATCATTTTAAAATTTTTTAGAACCAAAATAGAACCACGGAGATTAACTACAAATATCTTGTTGCTCTTTCGAGTTTTCTTCCGAATTTTTCTATAAAAAACTCGAAAGGATCCTCGTTAAGAGCGACTAAAATTTAATCAAGTATAACTATAATTAAATCTGTTTTCATTCCTTCCTCTTATAACGCCTGCTTCTATTTCCACCGACTACATCTATATAATCAGACATTCCTCTCAAAATCTCTCTAACTCGACTTTCTTTTACTCCAAGCAGTTCACAAAAATCGCGTACTCTATATTCTTTTCCATATTTCATATATGAAAGGATTTTTTCAGACTGTTCTTGAGTTTTCTTTGTCATATTTTTATCAGCGGTTTTTATCAACGTTTTTTTCTTAAACGAAAGCGTCAAAATAGTTCTATCCGGATCAAATCTCTCCTCAATCACCGGTTCTTCAAATCCAAAACCTGGCAAGAGGGTTTCGTCTATGTGGATAACTTTCATTGATGTTTCAAAAAAAATACTATATAATGATAAACAGATCGAGCATGCATGCATATGAAGGTGCAGCAAGATTCTACCATGAATCGTCAGATTCATGATGGAATCGTCAGATTCATGATGGAATCGTCAGATTCATGATGGAATCGTCAGTTTCATGATGGAATCGTCAGATTCATGATGGAATCGTCAGATTCATGATGGAATCG
>JAJQGL010000093.1:33261-44026 GCA_021200535.1 Clostridiaceae bacterium
TTCATGATGGAATCGTCAGATTCATGATGGAATCGTCAGATTCATGATGGAATCGTCAGTTTCATGATGGAATCGTCAGTTTCATGACGGAATATTTAGTAAAAATCAGCATTTGATAAGGAAGTTAGTTATGAAAATAGCGGTATGCGATGATGAGGTTTTTTTTCATCATATTGTAAATGAAAAAATATGCGAATATATGAAGTCCAATCATCTTGATGCAGCTTTGTCTTTCTTCCAATCGGGAAAAGATTTTTTGGAATCCAAAGAAGAATTTGATATTGTTTTTATGGACATTGAATTAGACAAAGAAAATGGACTCAATCTCCTGGATATATACCGTAAAAACCATCGAAGCATCAATATACTTCTCACCTCACACAAGGAAGAACTGCCAAACGGATACAAAATCGGCGTATTTCGGTTTCTGTTAAAGCCAATCTGTGAGGAAGCATTGGGAGAGGCATTGGACTCTGCGCTTCTGCAGATCAATAAAACAAAACGTTTCATTGGAAAAAAGGGCAGTGAGGGAAAAATCATCCGGGAGGATGAAATTATTTATGTAGAAGCCGGCGATAAATGCACAGGAATTCGAACAATTTCTGATTTTTACAAATCAGATTTTACAATAACGAAAATGAAAGAAGAGCTGTGTTCCCGTGATTTTTACATGCCTCACAGAAGCTATATTGTCAATATGAATGCAATTAATAAAATTGAATGCGGTTATATATACCTTAATAATCAGGAAAAGATAAAAGTCAGTCGTTTGAAATGGAAAGAATTTAAAAATTATTTTTACGAATTTATCAGAAAGAAGGCTCTGCATGGAAATTAAAATGTTTCTTTCATATGTTTTTGCAGGATGTTTAGATTATATAAAAATAAAAATTATCCTCGAAGGGGTGCTTGGTTTTCTGCCTTCAAAGCAGCCAGCCAAAAATCCTCAGTATCTGATTCCGGTTCTTCTTTCTGTTTTGGCAGGCGCAGCAGCAGGAAATCTGTGTATTGTTATGCTTATACTATTGTTTTTATCATTTTCCCTTTTGTTTAAAAATATAAGTTTTCAGTTTATTCTATCCTATATAGTAGTCTTTTTTTGTTCTTACGAATTAAAAATTTTATTTTCGTTTTTTCTAAAATCATTAGAAGGAGCTTTTATCCCCGAACTGGCTGAATGGACGGAAAACCTATTCGGAAGCGCAGCTTCGCTCTTGTTTTTGTTGTTTTTTGTCCTTGTTTGTATCCGTACACATTCCGGCGGTAAAAACTACAACGTATATTTCATAGGTACATTGTTTGTCACTACATGTATTGTAGGAATTGCCATGGTGGTCATGGCAATAAAAATACCGGATGGACTTTTGAACCAATGGATTCTGAACAGCTACCTAGTGTATGCCATCATGGGAATATTATTTATGGGACTTGGACTTATATTGAGTGATTTGCTTATGAACAATAAAATTTATCGGGATATGGATCAAATCAACCACCAATTTCTTGATGCACAAGCAAATCACTATGAATCAGTAAAAAGAACAAACCATGAAATGAAAAAATTCCGTCATGACCTCAATAACCATCTAATTTGTGTGCGCCACTTGATAGAGGAAAACAAACTAGAGGAATCGAAGGATTACATAAATCAAATTTTCGAACATCTTCAAAATTGGGGACAAACTTTTGCTACCGGCAATGATGTCATAGACGCAATTTTAAACGAGCAGTCAAAATGCGCTGAAGAAAAGGGGATTACCCTTAATGTCAGCGGTTGTATTCCCAAAGCACTTCAGATATCGAATTATGATTTGTGCGTAATCTTCGGAAATGCCCTGCAAAATGCAGTAGAAGGTGCTTCCACTGCTGCGGGTTCCAAATATGTCGACGTGCGTCTGGGTTATTTTAATAATTATGTGAATATTATCATTAATAATTCTACTGGGAATACCAGCAAAAATTTGAAAACCACAAAATCAGACCGTGCAAATCACGGTTTCGGTCTAATAAATCTTTATCAAAGTGTGAAAAAACTTTCGGCGGATGTAAAAATTCAACAGGAAAATGACTGTTTCATTATTGACCTTCTCATCAGAGACTCATAAAAAGAGAAAACATTTGGCAGAAGCGTCGCGCCTATTTCCCAATAAGCGAATCCACTAGTTTATCAATATCATTACTTCTTACTTCGTAAAAAAGTTCTTCAAACGCTATATCTTTCGAAAGCGAGCCCATGCCAAGATCAATTAAATAATTATGTGCTTTTGTGGCCGCAGAAATCAATAAATTTTCTCGGATTATAGATTCGTTGTCAGTATTATTTTCTGACCATAAATTCTGAAGATAAGCACTGTGGTAAAGCATATTAAAATAAATTTCCCGACGCGGATCAGCCTCCGCAATGTTATTCTGCAAAAAATCCTTTGAT
This sequence comes from Clostridiaceae bacterium, assembly GCA_021200535.1. Taxonomy (GTDB): domain Bacteria; phylum Bacillota; class Clostridia; order Lachnospirales; family Lachnospiraceae; genus Butyribacter. The sequence continues at coordinate 35,690 of JAJQGL010000093.1, forward strand.
TCGGTAATTGTGGAAATGGCTTCCTTTTTTGATAAGGTTCCTTTTTTTAAATTTTCAATCAATTCAGATGCATCTGAAAGTGCCTGCTCTTCAATCTGACCCATTCTGTATGAAAACTCCTGCCCCTCAATATTGCCGGCATCATCTTCTGCGTCATAATCAAGACTAGCTTCTGTACTATCTGCAGATATTGTATTTGCTTTCTTCGGGAAAAATATGTTGTATCCGGTACATAAAAAAAAGATAGAAACAGAACTTACAATAATCCAATATAAAACTTTTGTTTTCATAGCAATCTCCATTCCGGAGCGTTTTACGCGACAGGATGCCGCCAGGGCTAATTTGTGACGCTCCGGCACAAATAGCCAAATCCTCTTACAGAAGATTGTGAAAAATCAGCACATCAGTGTGATTTTTCACAATATGGTTTCACCCACAATCTTTCCGTTAGAAATTTTCAAAGTCACATCACACAATGCTTTCAAATCTTCTTCGTGGTGAGTAGCAATTATGATCGTTGCCCCACGCTGTTGTTCCTCACGGATTACTTTGTATATTAATTGCACTCCGTCCTCATCAAGCGCGTTTGTTGGTTCATCTAAAAGAATGAGCTTTTGTTTTTCGAATATTGCCTGTGCAATATTTAGCCGTTGACGCATTCCAAGAGAAAATTTTTTTACCCGGAGAGTGGATTGGGAATCAAGTCCAACTCTGTTCAAAGCTTCGGTAATGGCGGAGTCGTCTGCAGTTTTTTTGATTTTGGCAAGTATTTTTAAATTGTCTTTTGCCGAATAACGCGGTAAAAGCTCCATGTTTTCAATGACAATACCCGTATCAGGAGGAAATGATATATCTGCATGAAGTTTTTTCCCATCAATCCATATATTTCCGCTGTCCGTATGAATAAGTCCGCTTATTGCCCGCAGCAGCATGGTCTTTCCGGAACCATTGTGGCCATAGAGCCCATATACTTTTCCGTCCTCGAATACGTAGGATATGTCATCAATTACCTGATTTGATTTAATTTTTTTGCTGATACTTTGTAATTCAATCATAGTTGTCCCTCCTATATAAAAATGTTATCAGGCGATATCTTTATTTTTAAATTTTAGCAAAGATAAAGCCGTCAATATTATGCACCAGATGATAGCAATCAAAATGGTTTGCTTACAATTTATAACAGGCCAATTTGTTTCAATAGCGCCATTACGCCTCCCAAACATCAGATTTGGAAATAAAATAAAAATCAGCCACTTTCCTTTTTGGGCGGATAAAACAATATTTCCGATAAAAATGGATATCAGAGAAAAAATAATCACTGTAGTATTGGCATACGTAGTGTCAATCATTAGTTCCAAATAAAATTGCAATAAAATAATTGCAAACAATCCAAGATAATAAGCCGCAATCACATAAATCATAACCGTCAATGAGATATTTTCCCATGAATTATTGTTAATGGTAAAAATCAGAATCTGAAAATATGCAATCCCAGCCATTTTCAGAAATAGTTTTCCGATTTTTTGAATACAAATCAAAGATCTTCCATAGGAACGGATGATGACTAATTTTCCATATCCTTCGGTTAGTTCACTGCTTGTTCCCCAAAATAAGAATAAAGCAAATGGAATTGGGAAAAAGGAATACAGTGTTGCCAACAGCGTTGCTCCAAAGCTGTCAAATATTTCAAGAGCTGTTGAAAAGGGCATTTGTATATATGGGAAATCGGATAGGGTAAATAATACTCTTTGTGCTAAAATCGCTGCAAAAAGTAATATGAAATTGATTGCGTTATTTTTTCTCATTTTTAATGATATCCTTTTTTTCAAATACGATCTGGCATATCAGGTACATAACAAAACAGAAAAGAATTTCTTTTCCCGTGATAAAACACACATCGATTAGATCATAAATTCCGCTCATATACATATAACCACATATAGAATCCTGCGCCGGAAGCCAGATATTATAGCTATGTAAAATTCGAAATTGTACAAAATTAATTCCAAAGGCAGCCAATACACCTACTAATTTGGAATGAAACAAATCTCCAATAATATGATAGATGAATCCGGTTTGTATATAAAAAATACTATGTGTTATGAACATGATTGTACAACAGAACAAAAAATGATTTTCCAAAAGAAAAGAACGTTCAAAAAAGAAAACCATAAAAATACATTGTATCATTTCATGTATGAACGCAAATCCAATCCCTGTCAGAAACAGTTTATTTAAAATCATTTTTTTATACCCATTTCGATTTTTACAGCGCAGTATTAAAACCGATTCTTCCGAGTCAGAAAGATACCAAATTCCAAAAAGAACAGGAATTGTGTATATGATCAGGAGTTCGCTGAGTCCATTGTAACCGTTTGTCATGTCCAGAAGAGACATAAATATATCATATTCTGAAAATATTTTTTTATTTAGCAAATCAATGATCGGAAAATTAGAAAAACACCAATCTGCTATACACAATAATGCAAAAGCAGATGTAAGAAGTATATATTTATATTTCACAGAATTTTACCTCCCAGATATTTACCGCAGTGATGATGGCAACATATATTGCAGTTATCCATAAAAAAATTGGCATCAGGACATTGAAACCATATTCACTGAACGGCTGAAATAACAGCATGGACGAATTTTTCATTAACAACGGACCAAGCCACAGTGCGAAAGTGATAGAGTAAACAAATTTTCTTTCATGAAGAATCAGGGAAAACGATGTTCCCACCATACTTATCAAGCCAGATAAAAAGGCTGCCGCAAGTATATAAATCAAATTTGCAGACAATGGATGCGTATAGGATAATTTAAATAATAATGTTTCCGGCATATTCAGCGCATCGTAAACTGCATATTCGCCGCCCATGGGCGAATATGCGCCGTTTCTGAAAGCAATCATGGCAGCAATAAGATTTAGAGTCAATCCAACAACAAGAATTAAAAAAGGCAGCATAAAAGATATACATAAATTTTTCCGTATCATACTCGCTTTTCCAATTTTGCTGACTAAAATACTCTTATATCCGGTTTGGTAGTCTTCAATACAGTTGTCACCGGTAATTAAAAGAAAGTATAACGGAACAAACCATAAGTAAAGAGACTGTAAAATATGACCTTTTGAATATCCGGATAAAAAAGTGGCATAAAGTGCATATGGCAGTATTTCTGTTTTAGATTGAAATAATATAATAAATACATCTGCCGTGGGGAGTAAAATAAGAATCAAAATGATGGTTAATTTTATCTTGTCACAGAAGATTCTATCCAAAAATGATCGCATAATGTCATGTCTCCTTCCATTTTATCATTCGACGCAGATACTGCGATTATGTTTCATTTGCCCGACATACCCATGTGCTGCTTCTTGCAGGAAACAAGATACACTGATTAGTTTAAAAATGCAACCAGGATTCGACAAAGTGTCGTTTTGGAGCGACGAAATGATAAAAGGCTCAGCGATGCGGAATAAAAACCTTTTGCAGCAAAAAGACTACAACGAAAAATACTCCTGTTTCTTTTCTTCATCAAACAATACTAATTTTTGATTTTCTATACAATACATTTTATCGCATAGTTTGTCGAGATAACCCTGCTGATGACTGGTAAGCAGAATTGTTCTTCCCTCCTGCTTTAATTCCAGCAGCACTTTAGTTACCTCTTTATTCGTAGTAAAATCCAGTGCATTATATGGCTCATCTAAAATAATAATCTGCTGATGTTCCATAATAGCCTGCACGATTCCCAATTTTTGTCTCATTCCCATTGAATATTTTTTTACCTTAGTTTTATCTTGCGGATCCAGGCCAAGCAATTCCATGGCCGATTTAATTTCCTCATCACTTATATTGCCCTGAATTTGCGCAAGCATCTGTAAATTTTTGAACCCACTATAGTATTCGATATATCCGGGAGAATTAATAAGAATCCCTACACCTTCCGGAAAATCCTCATCTTTTCCCAATCTCTTGCCGTTTATGAGAATTTCTCCACGGTCAGCTGGTATCAACCCCGTCATAATCTGAAACAATACCGATTTTCCGGTTCCATTTCCGCCAATAAATCCAACACATTCCCCCTCCGTTATTGTAAGGTTTATATGATCATATAGTATTTTATCGCCAAACCTTTTTGATACATTCTTTAATTTAATTATCTCATTCATATTGATCTTCCCTCCAAAATAGTATTTACTTTTCTGATTACCAGTAATTTTATAAAAATAACAAAAAATGTTCCTGCCAATGTTAGCAGCATCCCCCTGGCAGCGCCACTCTGCACCAAAGAATAGACAGAAGAGCTCCCATAGCTGACCCACATACTTTCCGGGAAAATGATATCCAATATAAATCCCAAAAAAGAAACAACATATGCAGCAGCCCTGTTTTTTATTACATGATTCCAAAAAAAGAAAATGTTTTTATAATACAATAACTCTAATATTTTTATAAAAAAGGCGGCGGCCGTCCATTCATGGACCTCCTTGTCAATTCCTGCAAACTGCATAAAGTCAGAGATATATTTTGAGCTGTCATATTTTCCTGTTAAGAATACAAGAATGGATATTATAAAAACAGACGCACAAAAAGACATAACATACTTCAAAAAATAAATATTGATCTGTTTATTTACTAACTTCTTCCATATTTTTTTATTTTTATAACGAATCGCAGCCTGCTGATGAATCATATTATTTTCATTTTCAATAATTATGCCTGCCGCGAAAACCGGTATTGCAAAAAACAATATATATCTTAAAAATTCCATAAAGTCAAAAGATGCTGCACTATATCCCAGAACACACGAAAAAATTATATCTATTGGCGCAATGTTTTTCTCAGTCAATAAAACAGATAAACTGCACAAACACACATAGCAAAATATATATATCATGCTATACCTCAAATTATTTCTCTGCATCTCACATATATAGCTGTCTTTCGAACATTTTATTTTTTGATTTTTCCACTTTCTTTTCCAAAAATAATATTCTAAAGCCAATAGCACCGGCATACATACAACATTAATCATTGCATATATTTTCCCGCTCATAAATAACACATGATGAAAAATAAAATAATTATTCAGAAAAAACAGTTCCGGAAACCCGCTGACACCTAATTTAAAGCCTAACATAATGTCAAAAATCCCAATTCCAACGGAAAGGATGGCTCCCTTTTTTCCAATTAGGCTTTCCAGGGTGTATAGAAGCATTGATATAAAAACAAGACCGATAACCATATAAATAACTGTTATCACCAATGCTGCAAAAGGCGTGCTTATGTATCCTGCATATTGAAATAAATAGTCTAATGTATCATTATAATATCCTTCAATAGAAGAAGCCATGAACCTATTATTATGCGGCAATTTTATTCCTCCAAGAATCATAGCTATTATCACATGCATTCCAACAAAGCACATTGTCTGAAACACGCTGCTGATCACCCTGGAGAAAAAAAGGCTTCGCAATGTTCCTATTCTTATGGTGATTAAATCACTTTCCATCCGAAGGCTGTCAAAAAAGAAATAAATATATGACATAAAAAGAAAATAAATCACATAATAATGATTTCCCATAACAAATAATACAAATTCATACATTGTCATATTGGCAGCCGCCGCAGTATCTAATTCCATAGCACAAAAAAAGCAAAAACCACAGGCACAATTATTTTCTTATTGTCATTTAAATATGCCAAAACATTGCTCTTAATAAGACTTTTCACTATACCCCACCTTCTTTTTCTTATATTCCAGCAGCAAAATAATCAGACTTCCAAATATGACAAACGATACTACTCCTATACAATAATAAAATATCTTCATGCTGTACGGCGATAAACGATTTAATATATAGGTTGTACATATGCTGTACTGTTCGATCTGCAATGTTCCTGTTATAAAGTTTTCCAAAATGCAATAAAGAAATGGCATCAATACAACTACAAATATGTTATCAACAACCATGGAAACACTATACCCAAATCCGGCAATTATGCTCCCAACAAAGCCTTTCCAGGCGCACCATAACAACCCAAAAAACAATGGATTTTCCGCCTGCATTTCCCCAAAAACATAACGATATAATATCTTATCTTCAATCATAATTTGGGGTTCTACAAAAACAACAGCTGCTATAAGACCAGAATAATAGATAACCACTACCATTACAAACACCAGTGCCATCCCGGATATTATCTTCTGTATTACATATTTTGATTTATCTGTTCTCACTGCTACATATCGCATATAACCGTCTTTTCTCTCATAAAACAGCTTCCATGTAAACGGAAGCGTAACAATTAATGGAAAGAAAAAATCCAAAACACTGCAACTGTCAATCCATAATTCTATCGGATAAGCAACAGCAGTATTCCCCGAAAAATAAACTTCCAGTATAATTAGTACAGCAACACATATCAGGGAAGTAATTCCTGCATATATGAAATTATATTTTATATAAAAAAAATCTTTCATCCTTTTCATATTCACCTCCATGAATTCACCTCACAAAAGACTTCCTCTTTTTCCGATGTTATAATTTCCAAATTTTCAACGTCAGCATAGCTGTATTTCCCATTATTTATTTTCTTTCGTGTCTACCTTCCCTGTTATCAACTTTAATAATAGTCCGCTGCAACAAATTTTTCAATCAGCCTGTTTTTCGTCTCCTCCAGGCTTTGTAATACTTCCTCCGAATTGGTTGCAAATTCATAATCCTTAAAACAGGAATATAACATATCACTAGGACCATCGCTATCCTTGACATTACATATCCGGCTGGTATCATCTGTTATGTTAATATACTGCAGCGTTGTTGCATTTTTATTTACCTGATAAACCTTGTCATCTTCATAACTGGCATGTATTCTATTGTTTATAAATATAAGATAACGGTCATCTTTTTCCATATAATTTAAAAACGAAGTGTCTGCATACATCATGCCTTTGTATTCGCCTGATGTTACTTCCCCTACTATCCTTCCGCTCCCAACAATCTTAACCATATCCCCGCTGTCTATCCTGTCCTTTCCCCGAATAACTCCTTGTACCTCAACCTCCTGCCATAAATTCCCGTACACATATTCATAGTCTCCGGTTGCCCTTCCCGTTATTATAATGGGACTTTCTGCTAAAATATTATACTGACCTGCACAAAGCTCCTGCAATCCTTCCGGCAAATATGGAACAACCAGTTTTTCCCTATAACTGACCTGGTTATAATGGTCTGTAAAAGACAAACGGGTGATAACAGCTAATCCGCCCATTAATATCACCAAGACAACCAATAGCCCGATTTTAACTTTCCTCATGATTCTGTCCCCTCCAGTCTTCCATCTGAAAGACAATATACCTTGTCCGCCAACAGCTCAATATCTTCTTTATTGTGACTTGCCAATAAAATAATGCTTCCTCTTTCCCGTTCTTCTGCTATAATATTCCGAATCAGCAAAACACCATCCTCATCCAAACCATTTGTCGGCTCATCCAGCATAATCACCTCAGGCTTTTCCATAATTGCCTGCGCAATCGCTAACCTCTGCTTCATCCCTAAAGAATATTTTTTAACGATCCGCTTATCATCCGGATTTAATCCCACCCTTTCGATCGCTTCCCGAATTTCCTTTTCTGTAATCATCTTCTTAATTTTGGCAAGGATTTTTAAATTCTGTAAACCTGTAAATTCCGGATACATTCCTGCATGTTCAATCGTAATCCCCAGGCTTGGCAGAACATCAAAATCCTTCTTCAATTCTTTCCCGTCATACTCCACCCTTCCTCCTGTAAGCTTCATCAGGCCGGATATCGCCCGAAACAGCATGGTTTTTCCCGAACCATTTCTCCCCACAATGCCATATACCAGCCCACTTTTCAATTCTAAATTAATATCGCATAAAATACTTTTCCCCTGTATCTTCTTTTCTATATTCTCTGCCCTTAAAGTATGCATATCATCCCTCCCTGTTTTCTTGTATAATATCAATTTTACTTATGACTATCATGCCAAACATGACAACTGCCGCTGCTGCTGCCAGAAACAAAAAAGAAACGCCAAAGCTTATATGTGCATTTAGCTCATCCATTTTCACAATCTCTGTCCCTCCCCATTTATGCCATGAAAATACTAAATGCGCACTATAATTTGATATTAATTTCATGACTTCTGTTGTATCTAAATTGTTGGTATCCACCCACATTAAAGATAGTATGGAAAAAATCTGCAGTGCAAGTGTAAAAACCATGCCATAGATACTTCCAAAAAGAATTGATAAAATATTCCCTAACAAACTGGCTGTAAACAACCATATTGCAAGCATGAGC